>CAYOTF010000022.1:18443-21073 GCA_964406805.1 uncultured Zetaproteobacteria bacterium
TCATTGATCTGTCCGAGGATGAAGTGAACGTCACGCTGGAAGACATTATTGCCAGCTTTTCTGCAAGGCATAAAAATATATGGGTGGTATTCAACAGGCATTTTGATGAGGTTAAACAGTATCTTCCGACCAACACGCAACTTTCGGATGAAAGGTGCACGCTTATCGGAGCTTATTTTACCCACGAATACTCCATTCAGGCATCGGCATTTTTTAACCCTTCCATTGTAGATCACCCGAATCAGCAGGATGTGGCAACGGGAGAAAAACGGGTCATACTTAGTTTCCGCTCCACCGGTGAAGGGCATATATCGTCCATCGAGTTCAGAAGCGGTATCATTGACCAAAACAATGAACTCCGTTTCGACAAAGTGAGCCACTATGTTGAAACGCCCGAGGTTATCAAAAATCCGACCTACGATAACAACACTTTCAGCCTTAAACTGGAAGATATGGGGGGACTCAACGATATTTCTAAACGGATCATGCAACGCGTTCCCGATCATTTTAGTTTTGATGATTTAAGCCGATCCATACAACAGGAACGGGAACAATACTCCGCACCCCATCCATTGCTGCATGAAACCATCGATAAAATAGACTGGCTCTCCAGATCCAATTACGAATTGAAATTTAGGAAAGACCGACGGATCTCCGAAAAGGTTATTTTTCCAGTTTCTGAAAACGAGATACGGGGTATTGAGGATGCCAGATTTGTCCATTTTACCGATGACAATGGAGACAAGAGGTATTATGCCACCTATACCGCATACAACGGATTTAATATCCTGCCTATGTTGCTTGAAACGAAGGATTTTGTGCAATTCAGAATCAGGACATTGAATGGCAAAGCTGTACAAAATAAAGGCATGGCTCTGTTCCCTAGAAAAATAAAGGGGAAATATATGATGATTTCACGTCAGGATGGTGAAAATATGTATATCATGTCCTCCGATAATATCCATTTCTGGCATCGGACTACGCTGCTCAGTAAGCCAGCATATCCCTGGGAATTTATTCAGATAGGCAACTGCGGCTCGCCTGTGGAGACAAAAGAAGGATGGATCCTACTTACCCACGGCGTGGGTGCCATGCGCAAATACTGCATCGGGGCCTGCCTGCTCGATCTTGACGATCCATCAAAAGTAATCGGTCACCTACAGGAACCGCTGCTTAGCCCCACTGAAGATGAACGGGAGGGCTATGTGCCGAATGTACTTTACACATGTGGCGCTATGATCCATAATGATGAATTGATTATTCCCTATTCCATGTCTGATACGGCATCGGGTATTGCGGTTGTTCCCGTCAAAGAACTGCTATCGAGATTGATGAAACAGTGAGGAAATCTATGAGCCAGTTAAAAAAAGTAGCGGTCATTGGAAATTATCTGCCACGCCGATGTGGTATTGCCACATTTACCACCGATCTCTGCGATGCCATCGCCGGCCATATAGCCAATGAGACTGATAATCTTGCTGTTGTCGCCATGGATGATGTTGAAGAGGGGTACGATTATCCCGAGCGGATAAAGTTCCAGATTAGTGCAAATACGCCTTCAGACTATCTGCATGCAGCGGATTTCCTCAATTTGCACAAGTTCGATGTGGCTATCTTAGAGCACGAGTTCGGTATATTCGGTGGTAGTTACGGTGCTCATATCCTCCATTTGGTAAAAAACCTGAGAATGCCTGTGATCACGACACTCCATACTGTGCTGAAACACCCCACAGAAGAGCAGCGCAAAATCACCTGCGAACTAGCCAGTTACTCCGCATCGCTGGTGGTGATGGCGCATAAGGCGCAATCTCTACTCACGGATGTTTACGGCATAGATAAGGAAAAGATTGTTCACATACCTCACGGCATTCCAGATGTGAAACTGGATAAATCTAGTGTATTCCGTCGCCAACTTGGCCTTGAAGGACGCCAGATACTGCTCACTTTTGGGCTGTTAGGCCCTGGCAAGGGTATCGAATGCATGATCAATGCTATGCCTGCCGTGCTTGAACAGCATCCCAATGCTGTATTCATTATTCTGGGGGCGACGCACCCCCATATTATAAAAGAACATGGTGATGCCTACAGGCAGTCTCTGTTCCAGCAGGTCAGTCGGCTGGGTCTGAAAGAGCATGTGCTTTTTCATAACCGTTTTGTTGATCTCGAGACCCTGACAAAATATATCACCTCAACCGATATTTATGTCAGCGCCTACCTAAACCGGGAACAGATTGTCTCGGGAACGCTCGCTTATGCCATGGGTCTTGGTGCAGCTATCGTGGCTACCCCTTACTGGTATGCAGAAGAACTGCTCGCCGATGGACGCGGCGTTATCACGCCCTTCCGTGATGTGGAGGCGATGGCAAAAGAGATATGTATTCTCCTGGGTGATGATAAAAAACGACACAGTATCTGCAAGAAAGCTTATGCTGCGGGACGCTCTATGACTTGGAAAAAAGTAGGCAAGCGATATATAACATTGGCTGATGCAGCTTTAAGTCGTACCAAAGATAAGCCCATTGCGCAGATGGTTGAACGCGAGCATGCACGGATTATTAAAGAGCTTCCCGAGATTAATCTTAACCACCTGAAGATCATGACCGATGATACAGGGATGCTCCAGCATGCCA
>CAYOTF010000023.1:0-2003 GCA_964406805.1 uncultured Zetaproteobacteria bacterium
CCAGTGGCGCTTCCGGCTTCAAGGGTTCACGTAAGAGCACTCCATTTGCGGCACAGGTTGCAGCAGAGGAAGCGGCTCGCAAAGCCATGGATCATGGCGTGAAAAACTGTTCTGTCCTGGTTCGCGGACCGGGTAGCGGACGTGAGTCTGCGCTGCGTGCAATCGCTGCTGTCGGTATTAATGTCACCACCATTCGTGATGTTACCCCGATCCCACACAATGGATGTCGGCCGCCTAAGCGCCGTCGCGTTTAGGAGTTATAGAAATGGCACGTTATTTAGAAGCCAAATGTCGCTTATGCCGACGTGAAGGCGAAAAGCTTTATATCAAGGGCAGCAAATGTTATTCGGATAAATGTCCGATTGAGCGTCGTCCTTATGCACCGGGTATGCACGGCCAGAATCGCCGCACCAAAGTCTCTGACTATGGTTTGCAGTTGCGTGAAAAGCAGAAAGTGAAACGTATCTATGGTCTGCAGGAAAAACAGTTCCTGAGCTATTTTAAAGATGCGGATCGCATGCCTGGCGTAACCGGCTTGAACTTGTTGCAGTTGATTGAATCCCGTTTGGATAATGTGCTGTATCGCATGGGTCTAGCTTCTTCACGTACTGAAGCACGTCAGATTGTGCGTCACAAGCTGGTAAAAGTGAATGGCAAGATTGCCAATATCCCTTCGTATCGTGTGAGCACAGGTACACGCTTGGAATTGGTTGATGGTGCCAAAGAGCATTTGCGCATCAATGCTGCTGCAGAAGCTGCGGGTAACCGTGGTACTGCTGAGTGGATGGATGTGGATTTGCCGAGTCGTCAGGGCACGTTCCGTGAACTGCCTGCACGTGATCAGTTGGATCAGGGTATCCGTGAACAGCTGATTGTTGAACTTTATTCCAAGTAAGTTTTTTCCAGATAACCATTGAGGATCATTTCATGCAATTGATTAATCCGCGCAACATTAGCGTTGAAGAAAAAGTAGCTGGCCGTTCTGCCAAGATCGTTATTGAACCACTGGAACGCGGCTATGGAACCACGATTGGTAACAGCCTGCGTCGCATGTTGTTGTCATCCTTGCCCGGTACCGCCGTGACTACTGTCACTTTTGATGGTGTGGCGCATGAATATGCTACCATCAAGGGTGTGCGTGAAGATGTCATGGATATTATCCTGACATTGAAAGAACTGGATATTCGCATGGAATCCGATGATGCAGCCAGCATCACGCTTGATGTTAAAGGCACATCCATTGTGACTGCAGCAGATTTGCGGTGTCCGGCTGGTGTGATGATTCTCAATCCTGAATTGATTTTGGCACATTTGAACGATGATGGTGTGTTGAAAATCGATGCAACAATTGAAAAAGGCCGTGGTTATGATGCTGCTGCTGAACGCGAGGTTGAAGAGCGTGCGGTGGGTTCGTTGTTGGTGGATGCTTCGTTTTCACCGATTCGTCGGGTGTCGACACGTGTTGAAACTGCTCGTGTTGGTCAGCGTACCAATTACGATAAGTTGATCATGGAAATTGAAACCAATGGTGCCTTGACTCCACAAGAAGCGATCAATGAAGCTGCCAGTATTCTGGAACAGCAGCTGGCTGTGTTTGTGGACTTTTCAGCTGTTCACCAGGATGAAGTTGAAGAAGAAAGTGATAATGGACTGGATGATTTGCTGGTTCAGCCGATTGAACATCTGGACCTGTCCGTGCGTTCGATGAACTGTTTGAAGTCTGATGATGTATTCCTAGTGGGTGATCTGGTGCAGCGCAATGAGCAGGAAATGTTGCGCACACCGAATTTCGGCCGTAAATCATTGAATGAGATCAAGGAAGTGTTGGAAAACATGGGGCTTGAGCTCGGTATGGAATTAGCCAATTGGCCGCCGCAAGATGACGCGGAAGAGCCACTTGATGCAGAAAGTTAAGATAGTAGATAAGAGGATAAATAGATGAGACATCGTAAACATCGTGGTTCATTAGGGCTCGTTAGTGGTCACCGTCGTGCATTGCTGGC
>CAYOTF010000023.1:2031-20721 GCA_964406805.1 uncultured Zetaproteobacteria bacterium
CCAACCTTGCAACAGCATTGTTGACCCATGGCCGTATCGAAACAACAGAAGCAAAAGCACGTGCTTTGCGCCCGTATGCTGAAAAATTGATTACCCTGGGTAAACGTGGTGATTTGCATGCTCGCCGTCAGGCTTTAGCCAAATTACGTTATCGTCCGATTGTCGATCACTTGTTTGGTGATGTGGCGACTGCCTGCTCGGATCGTGTGGGTGGTTATACCCGCATCATCAAGACCGGTTATCGCCCCGGCGATGCAGCTCCGATGGCTGTGATTGAACTGGTTGATCAAGTGACTACAGTTGAATTATTGGATACAGCTGCAGACGCATAGTTTTTCATTTGAATGTTTAAAAAGGCTCCGCATTGCGGGGCCTTTTTTCGTTGGTGCAATGAAATAATTCAGTGATCGTATTGAATCTCAGCTTGGATGGCGTACTGTTCGCGCAACGATTATATTGATCGATTGATTCTGTTATGGTTTGCTGCGAAAGGTTTGGGAGTGGTTATGTTTGGATTGGGCACGACAGAGTTAATTTTAATCCTGATTATTGTGATTGTATTATTTGGCGCCAAACGTTTGCCACAGGTCGGGGCGGGGCTGGCCAAGGGAATCAAGAGTTTCCGTACGAACATGTCGGATGAAACTAAAAAAGATGATGCGCTCGATGCGGACATTACAGATAAAGCGATGGACAAAAGCACGGATAAAACGAATACGCCGAAATAAGCATTATGCCTGATATTGGTTTTTTAGAGTTGATTTTGGTGGGCGTGATTGCGTTTTTGGTGTTGGGGCCGGAACGCATGCCGGAATTATTTGGTCAGGTTGGGCGCTTGGTGCGCAAGGGGCGCGGCTGGATTCAGGATATGCGTCAGCAAATTGATGCAGAAACTGCCATTTTGAAAAATCCATTGCACGATGTGGAAGATAGTGTGAAGGGTGGTATTGATAGTTATAATGCCGTGATTATGAAAGAACTTGGGCAAGCACTGCCCGAGGCTGCGAAGCCTACTCCAGATGCATCGAGGCTTGATTCTCCGGTGGATGAAGCAAATCAAACGAGTCCTGAAAAAAAACAGGCTGAGCAGTGAGTTCAGATGGGGCGCGGCCAGAACATGCGGCTGAAGATGAACAGGCCAATGCCGAACAAGATAATATGGAACAAGACAATGCGGCACAAGACAACGCAAACGCAGGTGTAAGTATTCTGGCTCATCTGGGTGAATTGCGTCGCCGTGCCACCATAGCCATCATCGTCTATGCCTTGGGTGTGATGATTTTGATGAATTTCTCGGATGTGGTGTTTGAGTTCATTTCCCTGCCGATCCGCAATGCCTTGCCACCGGATACGCCGCTGGTGTTTTTGAATGCGCCGGATGTGTTTTTCACCTATTTGAAAATCGCTCTCTTATTGAGCCTGTTTGCGACAGCTCCCGTCACCCTGTATCAATTATGGGCTTTTATTGCACCGGGCTTGTACAAGCATGAACGCAAAGCGTTTGTGGCGTATTTTGCAGGCAGTCTGGCTTTGTTGATGGCCGGCGGCGCATTTGCTTTTTACGTGGTGTTTCCGCTGATCTTTGAATTTTTTCTCGGCTTTTCCACCGATACCATTCAGGCCATGCCTGCGATCAAAGAATATTTATCCCTGGTGATGAAGTTGTTGTTGGCCTTTGGTTTAAGTTTCCAGATTCCTATTGTGATTATGCTGTTGGTGCGGTTGAATATTGTTGATGCCGCAGCACTGGCTGAAAAACGTCGTTATGTGTTTGTTTGGGCCTTTGTATTTGCTGCACTCTTAACTCCGCCGGATGTTATTTCGCAGGTCTTGCTTGGGGTGCCAATGCTACTGTTGTATGAGGTGGGTTTGTTTTTGGCCAAATTAAAAGAATCCAAGGATGTTTCCAGCTCGAATGCTTGAATTCATGCTTGCTTATGCTACAACTCTGTTATGAAAAAAATCGATATGGATATTTCACCTTTCATCAAGCGCGTGGCGCGCGGTAAACATGGTTCTGAAAACCTGAATCAAAGCGAGGCGCGGCATGTGTTTGCTGCTTTGTTGAGTCCGGATGCCGATATGTTGCAGCTGGGTGCATTTTTGATCGGCCAACGTATGAAAGGCGAAACGAGTGCGGAGCTGGCCGGTTTTGTTGAGGCTGTGCGAGCCGACATCAACGGTTTTTCTCAATGGGTTGCTCCAGCCGGTGCCGTTGATTTGCCGTGCTATGCAGGCAAACGCAGAGATGCCCATGCTTATCTGGCGGCGGCCATGCAGGCGCGTGAACGTGGAATTCCGGTTGTAGTGCATGGTGTCGAGCAAATTGATGATCGGGTGACAGCCTGGCAAGTCTTGCAGACGGCCGGTGTGAAGCGGGCTAATAACCTGGCGGATGCGGCTGGGGTTGTCGCGGGTGAAGGCATTGTTTATGTCGATCTGGCGGATATTAGTCCTGACCTGTTTCGTATTTATAATCTCAGGGCAAGGCTTGGTGTGCGCTCCTTTGCCAATACGGTAGCTCGGTTGATCAATCCGCTGTCTTGCGTTGGTCAGTTGAATGGTTTTTTTCATACGCCCTATGCCGATTATATGGCTGAGGCGAATGTGCTTCTGGGACAAGGGCGCTCGTTGATTTTTATGGGTGCGGAAGGGGAGCCGGAGCTGTATGCGGATCGTCAGAAAGTGGTGGTGAAGCAGCAGAGCAATGGCATGCATCGGATATCATTTCCGGAGGCGGGATTGGCCGCCTATCCGCGTGCGGCGATGGACACGATTGCATTGCAGGAGAGCTTTGCAGCGATGCTGCATGGTGAAATGAGTCAGCGGCAGGCGGCTGTAGTTGATCAAATGTTGAAGGCTTTTGACTGGGCTGCGCAGGGCGCATTTCCAGCCGATTGGCGAGAGGAGTAAACGATGATAAAGGTATTGATTCCATTTACTGAAGGTGTTGAAGAAATCGAGTTAATCGCGGTGATTGATTTGCTGCGACGTGCGGATATTGAGGTGTGTGCGGCAAGCCTCGATGGAGAAGCTGTGCTGGGGCGCTCTGCGATTACCATTTTACCCGATGCCCGATTGAGTGCTGTGATGCATGAGGTTTGGGATATGGTGGTCTTGCCGGGCGGTTTGCCGAATGCCTTTTTATTGCGCGATGATGCCAATGTGAAAGCCGTGGTGCAGCGCTTGCGTGATGAACGCAAATCCATTGCAGCGATTTGTGCAGCTCCCATGGCACTGGCCGCCTACGGCATCACGGCAGGCAAGCGTGTGACATCGTATCCATCGTGTCAGGATGAGATGGAAAAACTGCAGCCATCATCGGTGTATGTCGATGAGGCGGTGGTGGAAGATGATTTTCTCACCACCAGCCGAGGCCCTGGTACGTCGATTGCATTTGCGCTGCGTTTGATTGCCAAGCTATGCGGCGCAGAAAAAGCGGAAGAAATTCGAGTTTCTATCGTTGCCTGATTGGGGTTGTTTGCCTCAAGCAGGTAAGGTGACTGCAGTGCCGCTAACGCTGACCATCATCATGCTGCCGTCTTTTTTAAGTTTAATGCGCTTGAACAGCAATGGCGAGCTGTCGTTTCATTGAATGAAAGCTATTGGCTAAGTGCTGCGATGTCGTACTATGCGGCTTATGCGATTGACGAAAGAATTTAGAGATCAGTTTAGCCAGCAGGAAATGCGCACCCATGGGCGCAAAAATGGTTTTGTGACCACAGGTCAGGAAGCCCGCATGCTGAAATGGTTACCAAAAATCGGTTTGAGCAAAGACAAAACCCTGGCCGATGCGAATGTGCCGGATGATGCGTCTATCGTGATGGAAATTGGTTTTGGTAATGGTGATTTCCTGGTGCATCTGGCGAGAACACACCCGGATTGGTTGTTGGTCGGTGTGGAGATTTATTTGCCCGGCGTGGCCAAGGCGGTGAGCCGGCTCGATGATGCAGGGCTGATCGAACAATGCCGCATTACACAACTACCTGCTCAATTCGTTCTGAGCCATCAGGTTCAGGAGGGGCAGTTGGCGGGGGTGTTTATCAATCATCCCGACCCGTGGCCGAAAGCCAAACACCATAAGCGGCGTATTATTCAAAAGGGTTTTGCCCGGTTGTTGGTCAGTCGCTTGAAGCCGGGTGGTTTCATCAAACTGGCATCGGACAAAGAGGATCTGGCCGAATGGATGCGTGATATTCTCGATGTCACGCCCGGCTTGAGCAATGTCGCCGGTGTGGGTGGTTTTATCGAGCGCGATGCTGATCGGCCGGAAACCAAGTTTGAGCAGCGTGGCATCAAGGCGGGTCGTATCAGCCAGTTTCTGCATTACGTGAAGGATGCGTAGCCATGGCGATCAAATCGACGATTTTTAAAGCGGAATTGCAGATTACCGATATGGATCGCCATTATTATCAGGATCATGCCTTGATTCTGGCGCGCCATGCATCGGAAAATAATGAACGTATGATGGTGCGTTTGTTGGCCTTTGCCTTGCATGCCAGTGAATCATTGCAGTTCACCAAGGGTTTAAGTAGCGATGATGAGCCGGATCTGTGGCAGAAAAAATTGAGTGGTGAAATCGAAGTCTGGATTGATTTGGGGCAACCGGATGAAAAACGTATTCGCAAAGCCTGTGGGCGAGCTCGGCAGGCCATTATTTATTTGTATCAGCAGCGCAGCAATGCAGCATGGTGGGAACAGAACCGCAATAAACTGGCGCGTTTTGAAAATCTAACCGTGGTGAGTCTGGATCACGAATCGGTGACGGGTCTTGCTGCGATGGCCGAGCGGGCGATGCGTTTGCAGTGTACGATTCAGGATGGTTCGGTGTGGTTTACCAATGGCGATGATCAGGCGATTGAGATTACACCGGAAATTCACAAGCGAGGTCGATCATGAAATTCGAGCGTTATTATATTTCGACGGACATCAAAAAAAACCTGGCCAAGCTGGGTTTTAAACGACCGACCGATATTCAGTTCAAGGCGATCCCTTCGATTCTGGATGGTGAAGATGTGTTGGCCATCGCCCAAACGGGTACGGGGAAAACTGCAGCTTTTGCGATACCGGTGATCGATAAAATCCACCGTTTTAAAAGTAGCAAACGCTCTTACGGCATCAAGTGCATTGTCATGGTGCCGACTCGTGAGCTGGCGGTGCAGATTGGCGAAGTGTTCAAGAGCCTGGCCATGCATACGCGGGTAAAAATATTCACCTTGTTTGGTGGTGTGGAGCAGGATCGCCAGTGTGCCAAGTTGCAGGATGGCATTGATGTATTGATTGCCACACCAGGGCGTATGTTTGATTTGATCAATCAGCAGGAGATTCATCTCGATGGTGTATCGACTCTGGTCTTGGATGAAGCCGATCACATGCTGGATCTCGGCTTTATTGAAGATATAAAATATATCAAGAAAATGCTCAAGCGCCGCCATCAGACCTTGTTTTTTTCGGCCACCATCAACGATGAAATCCGGAAGCTGGCTTACTCGCAGGTCAAGAGTGCGGCGATTCGTATTCAGGTTTCACCGCAAGACAAAGTAGCAAAAAACATCACTCATTCGGTCATGCATGTGGAAATGGATGATAAACGTTTTTTTCTTGAACGTTTTCTGCAGGATCATTCAGAGAGCAAGGTGATTGTCTTTGTGCGCACCAAGGTGCGAGCCGAGCGTGTGGTCAAAGCCATGGCGCGTGTCGGTATTGAAACGATGAGTATTCATGGCGATAAAGATCAGGCGGAACGCTCAGCAGTGATGCAATCGTTTCGCGCCGGTGATGGCGCACGTATTCTGGTGGCAACCGATGTCAGCGCGCGTGGTATTGATGTGCCGGATGTCGAGTATGTGATCAATTATGATTTACCGGAAAAGGTGGAGAATTATGTACACCGTATTGGCCGTACCGGACGCGGTGAGCAAAAAGGTGAGGCAATCTCATTTTGCAGTTCGGGAGAAGAAGATTTACTCAAGGATATTCAGGCCTTTATTGCCAAGCCGATTGCCGTGATCGGCGTTGGCAAAGAAACACATGCTGAAATCACCAAACCAGCACAGGCTTTACAGGACTTGGTTGCAGAGCATGAAACATGGTTAAAGGGTAAACGAAAAAAATAAGGCTGTGGATCGTCCAGGCTAGAAACGGGGCGTTGATTCTCTGACTTGTATCTCTTTGCGCTAAGCCCAACCCTGTACCCTGATTCAGGAACAGGCTAAAGTTCTGCCCATGCGCATTTGCCATATTGGACTCAACCATAAAACAGCCCCTGTAGAGTTGCGTGAACGCTTAGCTGTGGCTGAAATAGATATTGCCGAGATACTGAATCAACGCATTCAACATCCGGCTATTCGGGAGGCTGCGCTGCTTTCCACCTGCAATCGGGTGGAGATGACCGTGGTGACCCATGACCCCGATGCCGCTATTGCTGCCGTACACGAATGGTTTGCCAATACCGCCAAGATGGATTTGGCAGAAGTGCGTGAACATTTGTATTCGCACACCACCGATGCCGCTATCCGGCATCTGTTTTCTGTTGCATCCGGCCTTGATTCGCTGGTGCTGGGTGAGCCACAGATTCTAGGGCAGGTGAAAACGTCCTACGAACATGCTCTGACAGCCGGCACTGCAGGTCATGTGCTGCACCGTTTGTACCAGTCTACCTTTGCTGCCGCTAAGCGTGCGCGTAGCGAAACGGGTATCGGTAAACAGTCGGTTAATATCTCCTCCTGCGCAGTTGAACTGGCCAAGCAGATTTTTGGTGATTTGACTGGCAAAACAGTGTTGTTGATGGGCGCAGGTGAAATGGCCGAACTGGCAGCCCGGCATTTGCGTAGCAATGGCTGCACCGATATTCTGGTTGCCAACCGAACCTTACAGCGAGCTCAGAATTTAGCTTTGGAATTTGAAGGCCATGCACTGACCATGGAACAGTTGCCTGATTATCTTGATGCAGCCGATATTATTCTCTCCAGCACCGGTGCCAGCACCTTTGTATTGCTGCCCGATGCTGTCAAAGCAGCTATGAAAAAACGCAAAGGTAAAGCGATGTTTCTGGTCGATATTGCTGTGCCACGCGATATTGATCCACGCATCGGAGATATTGATGGGGCTTATTTGTATGATATTGATGATCTGCAGCAGGTGGTGCAGGGCAATATGGAAAACCGTCAAAATGAAGCCGACCAGGCACGTTTACTGATTGAAGAAGAAGCGCTGTCCTTCTTACGCTGGTTAAAATCACTCGAATCGGTTCCCTTGATCCGCAACCTCCAGCAACACATGGATGCACGACGCAATGAAGAGCTCGAAAAAGCCCGGCGTTATATGAAAGATTTTAATGCGCAACAGTTAAAAGCTGTCGAACAATTTAGTCGAGCACTGATGAAACGCTATTTGCATCCCACACTCAGAACGCTGAAAAGCTTACCCGATGATATTGAAGGCGATTTACTGATGGGCGCTGCCAATCGATTGTTCGACCTTAAACCGCTGGATGCTTCTGGCTCAAGAGTGTCGGGCTCAAGGGTGTCGAATTCAGAGGCATCTTCAACAAAAAACATCAGCACCATCACGAGGAATAATGAACACCCGTCTTAATGATATTCTGCATCGACGCGATGAGATCACCAGTCTGCTCGCTGATCCCGACATCACATCCAATCAACAAAAATATACCCAGTTAAGCCGAGAATTCTCTGAGATTGAACCGGTCGCCGCGCATGCCGAACAGCATTTGCACTTGCTACAGCAGTTGGCAGATAACCGGGATCTGCTGGTAGATCCGGACTGTGATCGCGAGCTCAAAGAATTAACCGAAGCCGAAAACCAGGATCTCAAACAAGCCATTGCTGATAGCGACGAGCAGCTGACCCTGCTGTTGTTGCCCAAAGACCCGAATGATCAACGCAATGCGATTTTGGAAGTGCGCGCCGGCACAGGTGGCGATGAGGCTGCTCTGTTCGCCGCCGACTTGTTTCGCATGTACACACGTTATGCTGAAACACAGGGCTTTAAAGTATCCATTCTATCAAGCAGTGCAATTGGCATCGGGGGATACAAAGAAATCATTGCTCAAGTCACCGGCACGGGCGTATTTTCACGTTTCAAATTTGAATCCGGCACCCATCGTGTGCAACGCGTGCCGGAAACAGAATCCGGTGGACGCATCCATACTTCAGCCTGCACTGTCGCTATTCTGCCGGAAGCGGAAGAAGTCGATGTGAATATTCGACCGGAAGACATTCGCATTGATGTTTATCGCGCTTCCGGAGCGGGTGGTCAGCATGTCAATAAAACCGAATCCGCAGTGCGCCTCACCCATGCCCCCAGTGGACTGGTGGTTACCTGCCAGGATCAGGCCAGCCAACATAAAAACAAAGCCCAGGCAATGAAGGTGTTGCAGGCACGCTTGTTCGACAAACAACAGTCCGCAGCCAATGCAGAACGCTCCGACATCCGTAAAAATATGGTTGGCTCCGGTGATCGTTCCGAACGCATTCGCACGTATAACTTTCCACAAGGGCGTGTCACTGATCACCGCATCAATTTAACCTTGTACAAGCTCGATCAAATTTTAGGCGGTGATATGAGCGAATTAATTGATGCGCTGCTGACCCACCATCAGGCTGAGCTACTCGCCTCGCAGTGAGTTTAAATACCCGCCAACTCCTTCAGCAGGCCAGCAGAAATCTGAAAAAAGCCGGCTGTGACAGCCCCCGACTCGATGCTGAACTGCTACTTATGTGGGTGTGGAGCGTTGAGCGAACATATCTCATCATGCACTCATCCGAGATTGTGCCGGAATCAATACAACAAACGTTCGATGGCCTGCTTCAACGCCGCATGCAACGTGAACCACTGGCCTATATCCTGGGCGAAAAAGAATTCTGGTCACGCAGCTTTCAGGTTAATTCGCATGTCCTGATTCCACGCCCCGAAACAGAACATCTGATCGAAGCGGTGCTGCAATACTTTCCGGATCAACAGGCTGCTCTGCATTTTTGTGATATCGGCACCGGCAGCGGCTGCATCGCCATTACACTGGCCTGTGAATATCCCAACGCCTGTGTCCTTGCGACGGATATTTCCGATGCCGCATTAGGTGTCGCCAAACACAATGCCATCACCCATCAGGTCGAAAAGCAGATCCGCTTCCGGCAAGGCGATATGTTATCCGCCCTGAATGACGATGATACGCCCTGCGATGCCATCATCTCCAACCCACCCTATGTCGCCGCACATGAAATGGCCGCACTCGAGCAGGAGCTGTCGCATGAACCACGCCATGCTCTGACCGATGAAGGTGATGGCCTGCGCCATTTGAGCAGTATTCTCAAGCATGGGGCGAAATATTTATGTGCACAGGGATTGATTATACTGGAAACCGGCCCATGCGGCTTGCCCGCCGCTCCCGCTTCACTGCGCTTTCGACAGCCCATCACTGATTTAGCTAACCATGCACGCGGCGGCATCTATCAACGCATCGAAGCGCCCATCGCCCCATCCATCGAGTGCCCTAGCAACAGGATAAACAACCATCATGGATGATTGGATCAACATTGTTATTCGGCAGCTTATTCTCTACAGCCTGCCCGTTTTGATTTCACTGACCATGGTCGTCTTCATTGAATCCCGGCTGAGCAAAACATCCATCCCCCATCCTTTTTTCGCTGTATCATGGAAGGGCACATGGTTACCCTTACTAGCCTCGTTAGCGCTGCATCGTGGCATTATTATCGCCCTGCCCAATCCTCTACCAGCCTCGCCACCACCCTCGTCATCCAACCGGCTGCCAAATTCTCAATCGTCGGGTGTCAAAACAGCCATCATTCGATGCCTTGCCCATGCTCTGCTATCTCTGCTTGGGCTTTTCGTATTCAGCTGGAGTCTGGCTCATTCCGCCCCCACAGGTCTGCCTCCCTTGCACCACTGGTGGGCCAAGGTGTTGATGTTTTTTAACCTGTGCATGGTCTGTTTGCATCTCGTGCCGTTGCCGGGTCTTGTCGCTGGAGAATGTTTGCTGGCAAGCCGTTGGGGAAATAGTCTGCGGCATTATTTTAATGTCAAACATAACTGGATTGTCCTAACCCTGTTGGCCGCATCCCCGTTGCTCGACATCGGACTAGGGGGGCTGCTGGTCTTTCCTGTGTATGAATCAATGAGCAATATGGCCACATACTTATCCCATTAAAACAACGCCATGACGTTGGCAAGGTCATTGCTTACAAAAGGAATATGACGACATCCGATTTTAATCGCCAGTCCACGTTGGAGCTGCTGCAATTCAGTGAAGATATTCCTTCATTACCGGATCGTTTTGTAAAAATTCAAAACATCGTTCAAGATCCAAACTCCAATGCCCGCGATTTGGCCGCAGTGATTCGCAGTGATCAAGCCACCACGGCCATGATACTTAAATTTGCCAATTCACCAGCTTATAATCCTTCCGGCACAGCAATCGGTGAATTATCCAAAGCCATCGCCCGTCTTGGTAATAAAGAGTCGGTACACATCGCCACCGCCATGTCGCTCATGTATGGCATGATATTACCCACCGGCATGGCCAATATCCGCGTGTTTTGGGTACATGCATTTGCTGTTGCTCTGGTGGCAGAGAGCCTGGCAAAGTTAGCAGACCCAAAGCAACAACACGGCAGCCATGAGATCGCTTTTATGGCTGGGCTGATGCATGATATTGGCCGAGCTGCGCTTGGTATGCGTGTTGATTTTTCCTATTTTGAACGCGAAACCGGTCATTTGCACGAAGCCGATCTAATGCAGGCCGAGGAAGATCATTACGGTGTCAATCATGCCGAAGCCGGCATGCATTTGCTGCGTTTATGGAACTTTCCTGCCGACCTATGTCTGGCGGTGGCCGAACATCACTTGGCAGACAGCGATGATTTTCTAGCTCGTGTGTGTTATCTGGCCAACCAGTACACCAATGAATATCTACCTGAGCGCACTCCATTTGAAGATGTTTCCGATATTATTCTTCAACTATTTAGTGATTACCCCCCCGACATATCGAAGCTGAACAGCTGAGAAGCCCCGCGCGGCAATGCTTTCATATCATTCTCGACATTCACAACGTTAGGTTCATCGTTGCTCACACTGAATATACGCATGGATAAAATTGCAGTGTCGAGGCGCAAACCGTAATATCGGCCAAAATAAGGCTTGCAAGCAAGCAACAAAGGGTAATGAAGCAATAACAATGATTTTGTGGGACACGCTGCGCGACAGCAAAAAAAGAGCCTTAGCCTGGTCTCGCGAACAGGATACGCTGTATATCGTTATCCTGGCTGTCGTGGTCGGTATCCTCTCCGGTTACATGGCCATCCTGCTGCGCTTTATGATCGAATGGGTCAGTCTGTTCTGGACCGGTGAACGCACGTGGGAAGAGGCTACAGAAAGCCTGCCCTGGTATATTTACCTGCTTGCACCGACGATTACCGGCTTTTTAGTTGGCTGGATTACCGTTCGTTTTTTGCCCGGTGGCGAATTGCGTGGTGTATCCGGTGTGCTGGCGGATATGGTTGAGCGCAGGGCTCGCGTGCATCCTCGCCAGCTCGGTACAGAAACCGTCGGAGCTGCACTGGCTATTGGTGGTGGGGCGAGCTTGGGACGCGAAGGGCCGACCATCGCACTCGGTGCTTTGATCGCCTCTGCAATCGGCCAGCGGCTGAATCTCTCCGAACAACAATTGCGCATTTTAATCGGTTGTGGAGCCGCAGCAGGCATTGCGGCATCGTTTAATACCCCGATTGCCGGTGCGCTGTTTGCGCTCGAAGTGATTCTCGCCGATTACGCCATCGCCACATTCAGCCCCATTGTGATTGCATCGGTCATGGGTACCGTCATTGCGCGTTCTGAGCTGGGTGATTTCCCGGCTTTTACCGTACCCGAATATCATCTCATCAGCCTATGGGAAATACCTGCTTACATCGCCATCGGAGCGATTTGCGGGCTCATTGCGACCCTGTTCATCAAAGCCATGATACCCACCCGCACATGGCTGGCTAAAATAATTCCAGACCGGCGTTTACGACCGGCCATTGTTGGTTTTAATATTGGCTTGCTGGCGTTGGCACTGCCTCAAATCATGTCCATTGGTTATGGCATTGTTGAAGATATGCTGCTTGAGCGCATTCAGCCGGAAATTCTCGGTTATGCCCTGCCGCTGGCGGTATTTTTGGCCATCGTGTTGGTTGGCAAGTTCGCCGCCACAACATTAAGTGCGGCAGGCGGTTTTCCGGGTGGATTGTTTGGTCCGGCCCTGTTCATGGGGGCCACCGTCGGAGCCTTGTTTGGCGATATCGCGCATGGTTTTTCACCCTCATATTCGGAAAGCTACGGTGCTTACGCGCTTGTCGCCTGTGGTGCATTAACAGCGGCAGCATTGCATGCCCCGCTGACAGTAATCCTGATCGTCTTTGAGATGACTGCGAATTATAATATCATGTTACCGCTGATGGCCGCCTGCAGTGTCGCCACCATGATCACCCGCTCATTCAGTCACGCCTCGGTATTCACCGAAGTTCTGGAGGAGCGCGGCATTGATGCTGACTGGGGACTCGAGCAATCGTGGATGCGTTCGGTATCGATCGAGAAGATACCCTGGTTAGCGATTCCGCGTGTGTCTGAACATGCCCGACTGCAAGAGCTGAAACAGGTGTACACCGGTTCCGGCAAAGGCTGCGTGCAAATTGTCGATGATGATGGTTTGATGGTCGGCATTGTCACCTTTGCTGATTTGCAGAAATGGCTGATTGACCCCACACTTGATCAAATTGTAGTGGCCAGCGAAGTGGCCAATCGACAGGTGCAGGTGATTTCCGAATCCGATACCCTGCTCGATGCCATCAATATCCTCGATCACGAAGAATTTGAACAGATGCCAGTCGTGGCCGCCGATAACCCGCGCCAAGTGCTCGGTATGTTGTCGCGTAATGCTATCTTTTCGACCTACCATAAAATGATCGTTAAACACGGTGAAGGGGGTAACGTTTGATTGAAGATATACAGCCGGTGTTAAACCCTGCTCAACAACAGGCCGCTCAGGCCGGTGATGGCCCGCAGCTCATTCTGGCGGGTGCTGGCTCCGGCAAAACACGCACCATCGTGCATCGTATTGGCCATTTGATTGCCTCCACTGGCATCGCCCCACATCGTATCCTGGCCGTTTCCTTCACCAACAAGTCGGCTGCCGAATTAAAATCACGTTTAAGTGATTTGATCGGTGATGGTGGCGGTGGTGTTGTATCCGGCACATTTCATGCGATTTCGTTACGTTTTTTGCGCCGTTATGCCGATGCTCTAGGTTATCCGCGCAGCTTTCAAATTATTGATAGTGATGATCAGAAAGCCTTAATCAAACGCATCTTGAAATCCCGCAACATCGCCAGCGATCGTTTGCACCCATCCTATCTCATCAACTGGATCGAGCATTGCAAGCATGCAGGGCTGACTCCGGAGAATACACCCGAACACGGCTGGAATGGTATCAACATGGTCGATATGTATGCCAGCTACCAGTCAGAACTTAAGCGCCATGAACGCATGGATTTTTCCGACCTTATTTTAAATGTCGTATTGCTAATGCGCCACCACCCTGATATTGCGACTGCACTGCGTTGCCGTTTTGATCATGTGCTGGTCGATGAATATCAGGATACCAATCCGATTCAGCATGAATGGCTGATGCATTTGTGCGATGAACATCACAACCTGACCGTTGTCGGTGATGATGATCAGAGTATTTATGGCTGGCGCGGAGCCGATGTGCGCCATATTCTCGAATTTGAGCAGTTATGGAATGGTGCAACCCTGCACAGGCTGCAACAAAACTACCGCTCCAGCGGCGCTATTCTTGCGTTGGCCAATGCGGTGATCTGCGAAAATACCGACCGCCATGAAAAAGTCCTGCAAGCCACTAGATCGCCTGGCGACAAGCCCTGCTGGAAAGTATGCAACGATGAATACGATGAAGCGCGGCGCATCATGCAGCAGGTCAGAGTCTGGCAATCGCTCGGTTATAAAAATTCGGAAATCGCCATCCTTTACCGCTCCAACCGTCAATCCCTGCCACTGGAGCAAATCTTTCGCGAAACCAACATTCCTTACCGCATTATTGGTGGCGTCGGTTTCTTTGAACGCATGGAAATTAAAGATGCGTTGGCATTCTGGGCTCTGCTCAATCGCTGCGGAGATAGTCTGCAACTGATGCGTATCTGCAACAAACCCAAACGCGGTCTCGGTACGATCGGTCAGGAACAGATTGCCAGCCAACTGGCTGCATCCGGCATGCGCGCTTACGAATGGCTTGATGTGCTTGCCAGCGGACAAGCAGAAGGCGCTGCCAAAAAACTTGTACCTCTGGCAAAGCTGCTGCTGCAACTGAGAGAGGAAAGTGAATCGCAAGCGGATCGCGGTATGAACAGTATTTTAGAAGCTTGCGGCTATCTCGATAGCCTTAATGCTCTCGGTGAAATTGAAGCTGCGGCACGCATTGATAATGTGCGCACCTTGCAGGATTATATTGAAATTTCACTTATGCAGGAGCTTACGCCGGTCGAGTTCATGGATCGCGCAGCCCTGTTGCAAAGCAGCGAAGCGATCAACGATCAAGGGCAGAATAAGGGGCAGAGTCAGGGGCAACAGCAAGAAATCGATGCCATCGCTATGATGAGCTTGCACCGCGCCAAAGGCCTGGAATTTGATTGCGTGGTCTTGCCCGGTGTCGAAGAGGGGTTGTTGCCGCACCAGCGTTCGCTCGATGAAGGTGATGCAGGTATCGCCGAAGAGCGGCGCTTGCTCTATGTTGGCATTACCCGCGCTCGCGATCATCTGCTGCTCACATCGGCGCGTTTGCGTCGCTTTTATGGTGAAATGCATTATCCCTTGCCGAGCCGCTTCATCAAAAGCCTGTCAAACGACATTGTACAGCATTCTGATGCGGTTATGGCAGGTAGTGCCGGGATCAACAGCACAGGTCAGGGCATCATCAATCGATCAGACATCAACAGACCGGATAACACTAGGCCGGACAATAATGGCGGCATCACAATCGGTAGCAATGTATCACACCCAACATTTGGTGAGGGTGTAATTCTGGCTCTGGAAGGCGCGGGTGATGCTACCCGTGCCACCGTTCAATTTCGCCGTTCCGGTACCAAGCAATTGATGCTAAAATATGCAGCCCTGCAAGCTGTCTAACTAATCAGGAGATTACCTCATGGCCGTTACTATTTATCACAATCCACGCTGCTCAAAATCCAGACAAACGCTGGCTTTGTTGCAGCAACAAGGTATCGAACCTGAAATTATCGAGTATCTAAAAAACCCTCCGAGCCCGAGCCAACTCGATCAAATCCTCACTCTGCTCGGCAAAGAGCCGTTGCAACTGATGCGCACGGGTGAAGAGGACTTTAAACTATATTTCAACGATAAAAACCTGACTCGCGAAGAAAGCATTGCCCTGATGGTGGCTCACCCCAAAGTGATCGAGCGCCCGATTGTGCTCAATGGTGATAAAGCAGCGGTTGGGCGACCGCCGGAAAGTGTACTCGATATTCTCTGATCACGTTCTAACCTTCTCGACGACGCTGCGTAATATTTCCAGACTGAAGGGTTTGCAGATAAAATCATTGGGCTGGCAATACGTATTTGAGCTTAATGCTGTCTCCGCTTCGTAACCTGAGGACATGGTGACATAAATATCCGGACGAATCTCACGCAACTGGGCCAAACATTCGAGCCCGTCCATTTCAGGCATGGTCACATCAAGTAAAATCCAGTCAAAATCAGAATCCTTGGAAAACAACGTAATCGCCTCACGACCATTGCTCGCTGTTTCCACACTCAGCCCCAAATGCGTCAACATGCGGCCAGCCACATGAATCACGCCCGGCTCATCATCAACCAACAACACACGCCCTGATAAGGAGCGTTTCAGCTCGCTGCGCTTAGCCAAATGGCCGTGTGCCACACGATCAATGGCTGGGAACCATACCGACATCGTCGTGCCTTTGCCGGGCTTACTTTTCACATGCATGCCCGCATTATGGGTGCGCAAAATACCTAGAATCGCACTCATGCCCAAACCACGGCCAGTAAATTTAGTCGTAAAAAACGGATCAAACATGTGTTCGATGGTCGCTGCATCCATGCCCACACCATCATCTTTCACTTGCAATACGACATAATCACCGGATTTCAAAGCCATATTGGAAAAGCGTTTCGTATCCAGTTTATCGAGATGGCGGTGGCCAATTGAAACATGAATTGCGCCAGCTTGCTCCAAGCCAATGGCTTCCGATGCATTGATCACCAGATTCAACAAGACCTGCCTGATCTGACCCCGATCAGCCAACACCCATGGCTCTTGTGCATCAACATCAAAGGATAAGTTCACCTTCTTACCGATTGAAACATCCAGCAGCGACACCATATCCTCAACCAAGCCCTGAATGTTCATCGCTTCCGGGCGCATTACACCCTTACCCGAATAATCCAGCATCTGGCGACATAAATCGGTCGCTACCTGCGCCGCCGAATCCATGCTGGAGAGAGATTCTCGCATGCTATCCGTGATGTTTTCCTCCAGCTTGGCAAGCTCGATATTACCCTGGATAACGGTCAATAAATTATTAAAATCATGGGCAATGCCACCGGCCATCACCCCAAGAGACTCGAGCCGCTGGGCATGCTGAACTTGCTGCTCCAATGATTTCTGTTCGGCTTCTGAAGCTATTTTTTCCGTCACATCAATGGCAAACGCCACCAGACCAGACACCTCATCATTCTCATCGTTTAATCGCACCTTGATAAAATCGAAGCTACGCCTCACACCATCAAAACAAACGATCTCATCACGGCTATAAAAAGCCTGCGGGCTCGCCAGACACGCTGCATCTGAAGCCAGCACGCTCTCCACCATCGCCGCTGGCAACAATTGGGTATAATCCTCTGCATCACGCGCCTGTTGCTCGGAAATGCCACATATTTTTACCCACGCCTTGTTCACAAACTGCACCTTACGATGCTGATCGATCATCCAGATTCCAATTGGCGAATGATCCAGAACCACCTGCATACGATTCTGCTGCTCAGCCAAAGCGCGATACGATTCTTCCAGCTGTTGTTTGCGCCATTCCAATTGCGATTGATAAATATGGGCAAATATCCAATAGAACAGAACCACCGCTACAATAT
Source organism: uncultured Zetaproteobacteria bacterium (assembly GCA_964406805.1). GTDB lineage: Bacteria > Pseudomonadota > Zetaproteobacteria > Mariprofundales > Mariprofundaceae > Mariprofundus. Next base: position 19,246 of record CAYOTF010000023.1, read on the forward strand.
GAAACAGCTGTGTTTCTGAATACGATGTTTCAATCATCTCAAACCACTGCAATGCCAGCGCAACGACCAATTCCAGAACAAAAAAAGCGACCCAATAACGCGCTTTATTGACCTGCTGTACGAAATAAACCACAAAGGGCAGTCCTGCCAACCAATAAATGCCGGTGTTTTCAATGCTGGCCAGAAAAATCAACGCGGAAAACAACATCAATGCCGATGCCATCAAGACGTTTTCAGCTGCAACAATGCTCATCCCCATGCGAATAGAGAAATAGGTAGTAATCATCGTCACAGCCAAGCTAGCTTCAACAAATAACAACGTCATGCAACAGCCATTCAGCCAATGCAGGGCAACAAAAAACAACAGTGTTAAACCACTGATTAAATGCACCCAGGCTAATACCTGACGCCGATCCTCAAATATCGCAATTGAATTCATCACAACCTCTATTCCATACTATGATTACGGAAACTCACCCGACAAGGGTATTTAATCAACCCCATCCATGCTTCATCCTATTCATTGCTTGCAGAGCTAACCTGCTTGGAACTAGCTTTACTGCAATGAATCCTTTCTCCCATGCCTCAGCATACAAGCTGTCCATTCGCCTGCCAACTTGGCTGGCAGCAATGCAGCTTGCTCATCCCTCAGACTATACAAGCATCGAATCCCGCATGCAGCTGGCAATTCAGCTGGCAAAACAAAATATCGAGCATGCTACAGGTGGCCCCTTTGGCGCAGCGGTTTTTGATCGAGATAGCCATCAACTTATTGCTGTCGGGGTGAATGTGGTGGTGAGTTCATGCTGCTCGATGGCACATGCCGAAATGATGGCTATCAGCATGGCACAGCAAACATTGCAACGTTTTAATCTTGCGGATGACAATCGTAACTATGAGTTGATGACCAGTTGCGAGCCCTGCGCCATGTGTTTTGGTGCCATCCCATGGTCAGGCATTAAACACCTTGGCTGTGCTGCCCGTGATGCTGATGCGCGTGCGATTGGCTTTGACGAAGGCGCCAAGATGGGCGATTGGAAATCAGCGCTGGAGCAACGAGGCATTACGGTTCAGACCGACATCTGTCGCCAAGATGCAATCGATGTATTGCAAGCCTATGCCAATGGCGACGGTGCTATTTATAACGCTGGAGTAAACAGATGATTTACAACAAGCTGGGTAGAGGAAAATCAGGTGCAACAGATGTCGAAGTTTCAGCGTTGTGTCTTGGCAGCATGACATGGGGAGAACAGAATTCAGCATCGCAAGCCTTTGAACAAATGGATATTGCCTGCGCGCATGGCATTAATTTTTTCGATACCGCTGATCTCTATCAAACCCATTGGCCGGATCGTAATAGCAACTATTTTGGCAAACTCAATTATCAACATCAAGATTCACATATCGAAACAGCGACCTGCATCGAGGAAACGCTCAGTGCCATGCAAGAGCTGGTCAGCGCTGGAAAAGTCCGCC
>CAYOTF010000024.1:0-20211 GCA_964406805.1 uncultured Zetaproteobacteria bacterium
AGCCCATCAGCCAGCTTTTCCAGTGTGGCCACCGAAGGAGAAGCACGCTCCGATTCCAGCTGCGACAAAGCAGCAGCACTGATACCGGCTTGCTCAGCCAAACTACGTTGAGAAAGTGATTGTTTTTCTCGCAGTGTTTTGATGATCGTGCCTATCGTTTGCATGGGACAGAGCATTATTCATAATAGTAATCAGATGTAAATATTATTTAACACCCGGATCAGGGTCAATCGCATTAACAAATACGATAATTTGGGTTCTTTGCATTTGCAGCTATAGTAAATCATGAATAGACTTACCGCATCATATTCATGTCGGCTACGCGTCTATTGAATAATTCATACTGCAATAATTAAGTTCCCATTCTTGGTTCACTAAACATGCTCCTTAAATAGTTTGCAGCTATCTGGCCGGCCACAACTCTTCTATGCTGGGCATATCCAGGTAGGCAATGGCCGAAACCTCGGTTTCACCTGATTCATAAACTTCAATCTCGATAGCAAAATCACCATGCGGGTCTTCCAGTAGATAATATTCCAGCGAACATGATTCATCTTCAAATCGCGGCAGTGATCTGTTACGATAATCGCCTTCATGATAATAGCCTTTAGAGCAATCCTCTTCTTCGACGTATTCCGAAGCAGTCCAATCCTCAAAGCCGGCGGGAATCGCGCTGCGCTCCAACCTGGTGTTAGCGCCCTCATCAAACACAGAAGCAAAATCCTGTTCATCAAAAAGCTCCAGCACCTCTGATCGTTTCATTAGTCTGGAAAACGCCAGATACTCTTTTCCGTTGTCCCGGCGTACAGACAGAAAGACACACTCATCAGACTCGCCTTTCAGTCTAAATGACGTGGATTGCTCACCCTTGAAGTCATATGTGTTCACATCATCAACTTCAAACCGCTTGTTACTCAAATCCTGCTGGTCAAGAAACGAGAGTTTAATGATATCGCCTTTGTCCAGATCGGCAGGGTGGCTCAGAGACCGGATGGGCTCTGAATCACCTTTTTTGCCTTTGCCAAACAGCTTTTCCAGCCAGGCCATTAGGCTACCGCTCTTCCTTTTTTGAGACGGGCAAGGATATCTTCGGCACCACCCTCATCTTCAATAATACCCTCTTGCCTGAGTTTCGCCTCCAGAGATGTGCCCTCGAACTCTTCTCGCAACTGTTCACCGGCAATCAGTTTATCGTCGGCTTCCTGCTGGCGCTTTTTGATGCGATCCAGAGACTCTTTTGCACCCAGAAGCTTCGAACCGCTTGATGCATAGCTGGCATTGATGGATCTGGTTGCCTTCTGAACACTGTCAGTGGTTTTTACCATCACCAGTTCACGTTTCATTTTGTCCAGCGATTTATTTGTTTGCTTGATAATGGTTTTCAGCCGATTAACATGATTATCGAACTGTTCTTTCGATTTAATCTGAACTGTGCGCTCGGCCTCCAATTCAGAGATTTTACCTGCAATTTCCAGAGCCAGCCCATCGTCACTTTTGTCCAGGGCTTTTGCAACATAAGCTTCATGCTTGCTGATTTCCTTACCGAGGCTGTCGATTTTTCGTTTCGTCTCTATGGATTTTGCCATAACGGTAGTCAGATCTCGCTTGGCATTGCCCAGATGTTTGTCGGCATCCTTGATTTCCTGCTCAAAAATCGTAATGGCATTGGCATCAACAATGCTCTCACCGGCTTTTGTTGCACCGCCCTTCACCAACGTTACAAGTTTCTGAAAAATACTACTCATGTTATGTCCTCCTTTTAATTATAATGTTTTCTTATTATTTCAAGTAATCTGAAAGCGCTTCAATGGCATCAATGCTGTTGTCGCTCAGTATGGAAAGCTCATGAGCCAACTCATCAATATTCGACTTTGCAGACAATGCGCCAAATACAGTGTATTTCGTTTCAATCTTACCGAATGAAGAAAGCGGCATAGGTACATTCATAGTCAGCATGGCCTCATGCATCTCAGCAATATTTTCCTGTTTAAGCTCATCCTCATCAAAGATATGACAAATACAGAGTATCTCATCATCCGTTGATGATATATATATAGGCAACTCTTCACGGCCATCGACCACAACCGAGTAGGTTGGGATTTCGCCGGGAATGGACTCAATATCAAATGATGGTCCCGCCTCATTTTCGTACTTCGCCAGCAATTTGTGAATTTGATTAGAATCAATCATATTAATTCTCCTTTTGGATATGCTATACAATCAAACAAGATATATTATATCAAGACATATTATGTCAGTTAAATGTCTTTTTGTCCGCCAGACCCTGCTCCAGCATCCATGCCTGTTGATGTAGCTGATACATAAGCTGCGTGCCTAAACGATTGGGTTGAATGCTTTTTTCTCTGTCGAAATAACCCGCGCCAAAATAGAATGACCCGAGAATAAGATCTTTCGTCGCCCAAGTGTTTTCCGGTATCGTATTCGTAACTTGTCTGATACGTTCATTGGCTGGCAGGCCATGTTTGGTTGCAATCGTCCAGCCCCACTCACCGAAGCTTGGGACATTCTGATGATACCTGCTTACATGCTTGAATCCGGAGGCTTTCAGGGTCACGCCGACCGTCAGAAATGCATCCTTGGCATGGTACGGCGAGGTGGACTGAATAGAGATAGCGCCATCGCCGGTCAATAAGTGATAAAGCTTGTTGTAATACGAGGTTGTATAAAGCTTGTTCAGGTTTGCACTGCTTGGATCCGGCAGGTCAACGATAATAACATCGTATTTCCTGTTCTTGCAGATCAGGGCATCGACTGAATTGTATGCGTCGCCATAGATAATGTTGACCCTCTCATCAGAAAAGGCATGCTTGTTAAGATCAAGCAGCATCTGATTCATCTGCTCTCCATCAACCATTACCGGCTCAGAAAACAATCTCACCATTTCCCGATCCAGCTCCAGCATTGTAATGCTGTCCGGATTCCATTTCAGGATTTCACGTAAGGCCAGGCCATCGCCCCCGCCAATGATCAGGATATTTTTCTGACGGGCAGATGCCAGCATGGCAGGATGAACAAGCATATTGTGATAGATATGTTCATCGTCACTGCTGAACTGGGTTCTACCATTCAGGTAAAGGGCATAAACAGGCTTATATTGCGGCGAAAAAGTTCTTTTGGTTAATATGATGTGCTGGAATTCAGTGTGCTCGCTGTAAATCACTTTGTCCTTATACAGCGCATCTTCGAATGCATTGTTCCAGGTTGAGGCGTTGCCATATAGAACAAACAGCATCACGCCCAGCGCAATGTGCCCGCCGAGCAGGGCGATCTTCCAACGTATCCTTGGCATGAACATGAAGAGGAAGATCAAGCCTGCAATCAGATTTGCCGCCGCAGTATATACTGCGGCCTCTTCAGGAGGCTGATTAAGCATATAAACGATAAAGATAGCCGCGCCGATTCCGGCTCCAATATAGTCTGCCCCATAGATAGTGCCGACATTGTGAGCCAGATGTCTCCCATAAATATGCTCACGAACCCGGGCAATTAAAGGGATTTCCATACCGATAAACAGGCCAATGACGAAACCAATAATATATGGCGTTAGCGCTGCCAGTTGTCGGACTGATTCCACAAACCCGCCTGTCGGCGCCAGATCTGCAGGTAAACCGAAATTCTGACCGATAATTTCCGGAAACATCACACTGAAGGCAACCATGCCTCCAATCACAAGAATTCCTGTTCCCCCAAAAAATGCAATAACAGCCTCCAACCATGCAAAGCCCGTAAAAGGACAACGCACCGCCTTGGCCAAAAAGGCCCCGATACCCATGGAAACTATCATCACCCCGATCATGGTAAAAATAGCATGTTCCATCATGCCCAGCACCCGACCGGCATAATGGGACAGCAGGTACTGGTAGATGAGCCCGCATGCCGCCAGCACAGCCATAATGGTGATCAGCAGGAAATCGTAAACCAGTATCTTCGGGTTCTCCCTGGCAAATTTAAAATCAAAAGCTGTCATGAATAATCCGGGTTAGTTGGTTAGCACAGCGATAATCAGGCCAATGGACACAACTACAACGCACTGGACAACGCCGATTGCCACATTGCTTTGGGAGTCAACTTCATCACGGATATCAATACCTGAAAGAATGACCTTATCCGCGATAACCGAGAGAGTGGATACCAGAACCAGCATGGCCAATGATACCACTGTCCACAAAACCATCGGTTGAATAAATTCACCATGCATGGGTGGAACCAGCCCTGAAGCCGCTGTAATGGCCAGTGCCACGCCTATGCGAAAGCCTGTGAATCGCCATGCAACGGCAAGGTTCCCACTCCGAATCGAATCCTGAAATGAGTGTTTGTTGAAAGCATTAAACAGCTTGATTCGATACATTGAGGCCAGACTCAAAACCAGCTGTGAAAGAATAAAACCGATAATGATTGCGATCAGCCCCTGCATGCCGTCCAGTCCCGACCAGATCATCACAGCGCGGATAATGACAGCTGTGGCGACAACATTGCCTGCATTGACCAGCCCTGCGGCAAGATTGCCCTGCTTAATAGACTCATTGATAGAGAGGGAGGGCATTGAAACCTTATCGAACACAAAATTTGCAGCCAGTATCAAAACGATTCCCAATGCACCGTATGCAAGCACCGAAATCAATTCATTGGCAAGGTTATAGCTTGCATCGCCGTATAACACGCCCGTCATCATAATGGTGATCGCCAGTACCACGCCGGCCAGAGAGACGCCATAGGCCGGGTTGTCATGATCGGCCAGTTCCGTTTTCGTCGATACCTTTGAAGTCAAGGCCAGCAATAGCCGCGCTACAAAAAGAAGTACGATTGCAACCGCCAGATTGATTAACAACACTTGTGTGTAATGTGCATCAATATTCATTGAACTTAACATTTCCATATTCTATTTCCCTCGCTTGAATTATTTGCCGCCGAAACTGGATCGGCTACGTGAAGATGAGCGCATTGAGCCGGCATACTGGCTTTTATACCGGGCTGAGCGCGCCGCCTGCATCTTTCTGGCTTGCACTTTATTCGCATACACGGGGTTACTGCGTTTTGCTGCATAAGAAGATTGGCTGCGACCTGTTTTTTTACCATACTGTTTTAAGGCCGGTTCATTCTTTTTCTTAAAGTCCCGATAGCTGTTGCGCTGTCTCTGACTGGCATATCTGCTGCGCCCGTAGTCATTGTAATGGCTCCAGCCTCTGTTGTATGACCAGTCATTATAACGATAGCGATTGCCTCCCAGCAAGGAGCTAATCAGAGCATACTGACCATACCAGGCCCAGAAACTCTGACCGCCACTATTTGTCTGCCAACTACCATACTGAGGGTTCCCCACTAACTGGCTTGCAGAAGCAGCCCCGGTATCACCGGCGCTTTTCTGCGGCGCTCCAATGCGGGCGAGCTTGCCACCAGACAGGTCGGCTATTGTGTTAATCACATCAAGCAGGGAGTCGTTATACATATCCTTCCCGGTTCCAAAGCCTAAAGCGGAAAGCTCCCGGATCACCGCCCTGTTATCACCGAGACTCTCCGGGTTATCCTGAACCACTTTCAAGCGCTGCTTAAACGCTTCAATAGTTGGATTGTCGGGTTTTATGGGTTCAGAAAACTTGTCAGCCAGCTCAGCAAATTCAGGCTTCTGCGTTTTGAATGCACGAATATATTGCGCCAGAATCATTGCATTGGTCAGCTCACGACGACTCAATGCCCTGTTCAGGTCATCAATCTGTCTGCTCACTTGTGCGGTATCATCCCTGATTTTCAATACATCGGCATCTTCGCCGCATGAGGCCAGGAAAAAGAGCATGGAAAACACAAGCAATAATTTGAATGTCGATTTCATAGAGTACCTATTCCGGTTATAGTGTTATATCATTGCGTAGCATATTGTCATTGACACTCGTTTCCGGATCCTCCTTGTCAGTTGTTTTCCAGAGTGCGTATAATCCACAGACACCGACTATGAACCAAATGATCACCCAGATGAACTCGGGAATTCCGGTCAGATCATTCATGCGCGCACCATCGCCATAATGGCGCCCGTCAATCAGGTTGAGCGGCGCCTTGATGGCATCGAGCACAATAAAAATGCCAATAAACTTTAAGGTGAATTTGATGATGCCGCTATCCTGCAATTTCATGACCATCAACAGAACAGAAATAATCACGGCCATAATGATCAGGGTTATGAGATCACGCGCCCATAACAAGGCGGAAACCAATACGATGCCGGCCATAAACAATGCCATTGCATCGGTATGTCTCCTGTTCAGCTTGTCGGCCATCAAATAGATGCCCATGCCCCAGGCAACCGCGCCCGGATAGCCGGAGAGCGAAATGATGAACCCTGTGCCGCCAATTGTGGTGCAAAGGCCTGAACCGCGAAGATGTAATCTGATTGATTCAATGGATCCGCCAGTCAGGAGGGCTGCAATTCCGTGACTGATTTCGTGGAAAAAAGTCATCATCCATGAAAATGGCCAGTTTAGAACGGGAATGTAGGACAAGATAAACGCCCCTAAAACAAGGCTCGCAAAAAGAAACGGCGATGATGCCTTGTTATCAAACAGGAAACCGCTCATCGCTGTCCCCTTTCTACTTCATTCACCCTCATATCAGCAGGTTTAAAGAAACGCATAAGGGGCTCAATTGCCTTGGACGGATCACAATCGCCACACATGAAGACATCCAGTGCGGCATACTCGATCTCCGGCCAGGTATGGATAGTAATATGAGACTCAGCCAGAATCGCAGCACCTGTGATGCCGTATCCCGGCCCGAATTCATGCAGATTCACCTGCAACACAGTGGCACCGCACGCCTTGGCGGCACTGCGCATTGACTGCTCGATTAAATTTATATCCTGAAGACCCACAGCGCCCCAGAAATCAATCAGCACATGCGTGCCGGGCGCTGCCACCACCACAGGTTGATCTGAAAATGCCTGGGCGCCACTCATGCGGCAAGCCTCGACTTCACTTTTTCCTGTACTGCTTCACTACTCTGGAGGTTGTCATCACGTACGATTACAAAGACAGCAGCCGTATTCACCACCTTTTGCGGATGTGCATTGGCTACAACCTCACCTTTCAGATTTTCGTATCCCAACGGCGTGCCGATGTCTTCGTCCACCATGGACTTGAGAATATCCGCCCATTTCGCAGTCACCTCGACATCGTAGCGAATACACTCTTCACCCGTGCTGTCAAACAGGTCTTCCACGATCTGTTCCGAACCCGGAGACAGTATGGTTCTGACCAGTAGCTCGGGGTAGCTGCGAATCGGCCTTAATACATTGGAAGCGCCAGCCTTCTTCATTCTGGTTCGATTGTGGTCACACACTGCTTCACAAATAATTCTGGCTGTAACACCCATATCACCAAGACGACTCGTAATATCGAATGTCAGACTATCGCTGGCCGGATCATGTGAATCCTTTGCTAAAACCACGATGGTATTCGCCTCCATAATTGAGACCGACAATAATGAATCATCATCAATGACAGGTTTGGATGCATGCACCACATCCAGCTGCCTTAACCTTTCTGGAAGCCCATCTCTGAAGTTGTTGCAAAGGATGATTACCGGTATGTCGGCAATGCCCAGATGGCTGCTGCGAAGTTGGGTGATGGCCTGAAAATAATACTCTTCGCCCGCTTCATTCGGGCAATTGATAAACACAACGTGATCTTTCATATCCCAGTACCATTCTCCTTTCAGTTTTCTGTTTCTGATCTCCTGGCGATGCTCAAAATAGAGTGCAGCCACCTGGGCCAGAATTGCAATGCCGGCCAAGTAAATCAGGGTAATTGTGGCAAGGCGCCCCTCCAGCGTTTTCGCTGACAGGTCGCCATAACCAACGGTCGTTGCAGATGTCAGGGTTAACCAGAGCGCATCGTTGAGTGAGAGCCCCTCAAAACGAATCATCGCCAATGTATGCACAGAGAGTACAGCAATAAGCATAAGTGACAATTTCATCAACTGCACCCTGGTCGAATTGTCCCCAATTACCGGCTTGTGGCGCCTTCGTAACATTGTTCTAAACAACAGATTCATAATCAATCAACTTTCCCAACTCGCCTGTCTGAATCATCGTATGTAATAATCGCATAATACCTCTCCGCTTCTCGCCATGCTGCATGCGGCAATATCACCTTGAAGGAGCGTTAGTATTCCAAGTCATTAGAACATTTACAATCATGTGATTTTGAGCAGCGGCCTTCTCATACCATCCCAGTCTAATTTGTGCTTGTGATCGTGGTAACGATGAGCGTTACATCAAGGCTTTGTTATTGCAGGTGACCGAAATTCTCTACAAAACGCCGCCACCCAAGATTGCCTGAACTCAAACCTAAACTCTGAAGGTAACTTGATTAAACATCGAGAGGCGCTGCCCTGCCAGCAGACTGTTTTTTTTGCAAACCGTGACAACTAACCCGCATTATACATGAATCGTCGTGATGATTGCGCTGAGCCTTTGGTTGCAACGGATTCTTGCGAAAATGGGCGTAGCCATGCTTACGGACGTTTGACAAGGTGAATGCGCTTGCGCAGAGAGAGTGCCCTGGGGTAGCAAGGATTCGTTGCGGGCAAAGGAACAAGCAAGGGCGCGACAGCATTCATGCATAATGCGGGCTAAATCTAAATCCGCTGCTAAAAGCAAAAAATTGGCAGTTTAAGCCCAAAACAGACAACTTCACGACCATAAAGCCGCTTCATAAATAAGGCCAACAGCGCAGATAGAAGCTTTATGAATTATTCAGGCTAGATAGACAATGGGTGCTGGGCTGTTCGATAGTGCTCTGTGAACAACGATCAGGCATGGCCGATTTGGCTCGATAAATGGCTGCGATCCACACCCATGCAGCGGGCACCAAAATCCCAGCGCCTTGCCGGCGGTTCCTGAAAGACAATGTGATGACTGGCCGGCGCAATGAGCCAATCGTTGTTGAACAGCTCGCTTTCGAGTTGGCCGGCTTGCCAACCGGCGTAACCGAGAATCAGCATAAAATGTTCCGGCCCATTGCCTTGCCCCAGCGCTTCCAACACATCGCGTGATGATGTTAAGTGCAGTTCGTCGGTGATTTGCATGGTTGATTCATAAACATGCCAGCCATCGTGCAATACAAAGCCTCTGAAATCATCCACCGGTCCACCTTCAAATACGGAAGTAGATGCCTCGGACTGAGATGCAGGACTGTGATCATTTGCGACATCAATATCCAAATCGCTTAACACATCGGCAACACTGATTTCACGCGGTCGATTGATCATCAACCCCATGCAACCTTCATCATCATGATGGCAAATCAGGATGACGGCATCCTTAAAACCGGGGTCGAGCAAGGAAGGAGCCGCGAGCAGCAATTGGCCGGTGAGCTGATTAATTGAATTCATCTGCGTGCCACCTCCTATGATGCAATAGTGTGCCGGCTCGATAGCCGCATTTGACGAGCCAAACGCAGCGCAGCCAGCAAACTTGTACACGATACGTCGTCGGAGCCAACCCGGTCAAGTGCAGTGCCGTGATCGACGCTGGTACGGATAAAGGGTAAACCCAAGGTAACATTCACCGCTTCACCGAAGCTAAGAGCTTTTAACGGGATCAGCGCCTGATCATGGTAACAGCAAACAATAGCATCGTAGTTTTTTCTGACCGTTGCGGAAAACACCGTATCGGCAGGCAAGGGGCCATCGACCATCATACCTTCAGCCTTGGCCTGTACCACAGCCGGAGCCAGAATATCAATTTCTTCCCGACCAAATTGACCTTGTTCGCCAGCATGCGGATTAAGCCCGCACAAAGCTAAACGGGGTTGATCAATGCCAAACTGATTACGCATATCATGATCAATGATACGCAAACACTTCAGTGTTTCGTCTGTGTTGAGTGCATCGGGCACATCACGCAGCGCCAAATGAGTAGTTAATAGTGCCACCCGGATTTGATCCGATGCAAGCATCATGACAAAATTACTTTGCTGCGTGGTGGTGTGCAGCGATGTGATCGATAAATGATCAAGAAATTCAGTATGGCCGGGAAACTGAAAGCCGCAGCGCCGCAAGATGGCTTTTTCAATGGGACCGGTGACCAAGGCAGCGGCATGCCTAGCCAAACATGCCTTGGCGGCAGCTTCAATACAGCCAATTACCATCGATGCCGTTTGGCTCGATGGTGTGCCAGGCGTGATGCTCTCGCATACGCTGCTGATGGATTGAGGTCTCCAGCAATACAAGCCGTGCGCTGTTGCCGATGTCGCAGCTTTCGAGGCAGCCTCCAAATTAGAAAATTCATGTATGGCAATCGCTGGAAAGTCTGCTTGAAGCGCTTCGGCACGTTGTTGCAGCCAGTATGCCGGTGCCACAATCACACAATTTTCAAACGCCTCAGGCTGAGCCTGAAAAGCACGCAGAACACAGTCAGAACCAATACCCGCCGGTTCACCGACGGTAATGACGATGCTTTTCATTACTGTGGCAGAGCGGTTAATTCACGTGTGATAAGCCAACCGGATTCCGAGTGCTGCATCAGCAGCTGTTTGGTATCCGTTTGACTGAAACTAGCGGAACTGTATTCCTGACTAAAAATCAAGCGAGCGCTATTATTGCTCAGATAGGATATTTCAAGGCTTTTGATTACAATTTTAATGTGTTTTTTGTTGCTTATGCGGGCGCGCCGGGAAGCCTTCCAGGCCTTGATGCTTGCAAACTGTTTGCCCGGTTTGAAATCATCGGAATACGCCGCAAAATAAGCGTCCAAATCTTGTTTCATCCATGCCTGCCGCCAATGTGTTAAAGCGCTTTTCAATTCTGCATCCAACACCTGAATGGACTGCTCTGATGCATCGTTGCGTGGCTGGACTGTTATTTCGCTGATGGCGATTTGCGGACAGGTTTTGTAACGTATCGTAGCATTGGCTCTCAGGCTTGCAGTCCAGCGCGGCAGCTGATCCTGAATCGCAACATTGCTTAAAATACCTTGGATTTGATCGTGATTACTCTCCAATGAATTGGGATCGATATGACGTTTTGCAACAATGCGAATAATGTGCAAACCAAAGTTAGTTTCAACCACCCCACTGGTTGCACCGGCCTTTAGAGCAAATGCAGCCTTTTCAAACGATGCCACCATCGCACCCTCTTTAAACCAGCCCAAATCCCCCCCAACGCTCGCACTCGGGCCTTGCGATACTTCTGTCGCTCGAATACTAAAAGCTTCATCACTTGCGCCCTGCATATCCTCTGCAATGGATTCGGCACGCTGCTGAATTTTTTTACGTGTCGCTTCGTCCGCCGATGTAGGTATTTGCAATAAAATATGGCGGGCATGAATTTCATCATGACTGATGCCTATATTTTCAGGCTCTTTCCAGCGCTCATTGACTACTTTAAGAATATGGAAACCGGCAGGAGAACGAATCGGATCAGTTAACCCATTAACAGGTAAATCCAAAGCCGGCGCAAAACGCTGACTGATACCACCATCCATGAACCAGCCCATAATACCTTGTTGTTGGCGATCCGGTGATTCGGAATACAAGGCAACCAGCTGGGAGAATTCTTTTCCCTGTTCCAACTGTTGATGGATTTTGCGTATTTTGGCGCGCACATCAGCCAGCTGTTGAGGGGTGGGCTCCGATGGCAGAGTCAGGAATATTTGTGCCACTTGCACTTCGCGGCGAGCCTTAGGCACAGCAATATATTTTCTGTAATATTCACCAATAGCTTCTTCAGAAACCTGCACCTTGCTGCGCACCGCAACATTGATCAATTTACTGATTAACAGTTGATCATGAATTTTTTCTTTAAAATCATCAAAATTTCCACCCTGTTGATTGACTGCTTCGGCCAATTGCCCCGGTTCCATGCCATTTTTGTTTTCGATATCGCTCAGAGCATTATCTATTTCATCTTTAGCAACGGATAATTCCAGCTTTTGTGCTTCCTCCAACTGCAAGGTATTCACAATTCGGGCATCGAGCGAGCGGCGACTGATTTCTTTCGATGATGGCAGTTTGGTCTCACCGGACTGGCGCAACTGCATCAACATTTGTTGCGTATCCTGCTCAACGTCATAACAGGTGATAATATTGTTATCGACAACAGCGGCAATCGCATCAAGCGTTTCAGCCCGCGCCGGCATTGCCAGAAATAATAAGCTGATCAGAAAAACAGGGACGTGCATGAAGCCTCCAGGGGAAATATCACATCTCGCATGACGAGCTTGTGACTGTGCAATTGTGATAGCTGGTAACACCAACAAAGCCATAACGAATCAATGTGTGCGAATATTTTACACCGCACTCAAAAAAACCAACAATGAAACTAGGAACCAACGCTACCGAGCCCCTTAAATTCGAGCAACAAACGGAAACCGAAGTTGGACGCAGAACCTGTGCCAACCGGACTGTTGGTGCGATACGCTTCTAATCCAGCCGTCCAGCAAGGGTGATTGTATTGCAGCCCCAATGCCGTGCGCTGAGATAGCTTCAGCAGCATATCGTATTGCCAGCTGGCTGTCGCTTTCCAGCGCTTGTGTAAGCCGATCTGACTGTTCAAACTCAACAGCTGAACTTTGGTGGTATAACGCGCATCGGTGAATTTATAAGTCACCGACAAGTGATCGCCGGCTGCGGAACTGACCACGGCAGATGAGTTGAGATCAGCCCAAAAACGGCCGGATGGATCGTATTGACCACTGCTGGAAATGCGCAAATTGGCCAGCGGCTGCCAAATGACCTCCCCCAATAGATTGGAAAACGGACGCGCAGATGTTGCCTGCAAAGCTGCATCAATGCTCGTTTGCATTAAATCATAGGAAACGCCAGCTCGCACAATCAGCACATCGCGTTTGGATGAGTTGGCCACATCATTCAATTGCAGCCTGTTTTCCAGCAACACACTCACCCGACTGCTGCGTTCGATACGATCTAGCCCCGTAAAGCGGTTACCTGAAAGCAAATTACTTTGATTCAACAAGACCAAACTCGAATCGAACACGGGTAAGTTGGATTGGTTGGGCGCGCTGATATAATCGTAACGCACAATCGGTGAAACCACATGCCGCCAGCCATGCCCTGCCCCGATGCGTTCAAAGTCCGAGCGTATCTCTAAACTAGCATCCGCTGTGGTACGCGTTGGTTTTTTGTCAAACAATGTACTTTGTTGCAACCAATAACGTGTATGCTGCATGCCGGCCGTTAGCGTCGCTGACATACCACCACCAGCTAGCTCCCAGGGCATTTCAATATAAGGGCGTATATTGACCCGCCAGCCATCTTCGCCACTACGGCGGCTGAAACGTGTGCTTTGCTGTTCCAGATGGGCGATCAGGTTGGGTGAAATATTCCACTGCGCGCTGCTTTGCAAGCGTGGCAGAATTTGCAACGTAGAGGCATTGCTTTGCAGCAATAGATTTTGCAAATGCATACCTTGCAACGACCAACTACCCATGAAGTCCTGGGATTGAAGGCTTTGCGAGAGTGTGGCGATACTTTGCAAATACACCGCGCTGATTTGATTGCCGGTAGCATAATCGGCGACATACAAACGATCACTGACATGATCCGCCTTGGCACTTAATTGCATATTGGCAGGCAAACGCCATTGCAATTCACCGGCCAAACGACTGCGCGTTGTGCCTGCAGTGCTATCATTGATACCGGCGAGATTGATTTTTTCATGCCCGTATTCGGACACATGGCGTGCTTCAAGCTCCCCCATCAATCCCCGCGCACTCATCCAGCGCGGCGTTAAGGTAAGATCCCAATTGGCTTGTGGAGCAAAATAATAAGGTAATGAAACTTCCGTACCGCGCCGTTTTCCGGTGGCGACACTGGGCATTAAAAAGCCCGATTTGCGTCGCAAGGATTGTTGCCACCAAGGTGTGTAGAGCACAGGCAGTTGCCATAATTCCAGCCTTGCATTTTTAGCGGTAAAACTACCGCTGGCTTGATCAAGCACAGCATGACTGGCTGCAATTCGCCATGATTCTTCATCAATCGGACAGGCAGAAAACAGCACTTCTTCGGCTTCATAGGTTTGATCATCAATACGCTTCACCCGTTCCGCGTGCAGGCGTTCACCACCGGGGAGAGTAATGATGGCGTGTTCCATATAGCCTGTTTTGCTTTGGGTTTGCATGATGGCCTGATCACTTTCGATGGTCGTCTTATCCGACTTAATCACGACATGGCCTTTGGCTTCCAGCACATGTTGATTGGCACGATATTTTACTTCATCGGCCATCAATGTGTCCCACTGGCGCTTGATTACCACGTTCCCACGGGCAATCACCACCCCATCGGCAGTACGGCTGATAGAGTCTGCGGCAATATCGACCGGCTCAGCCATGGCAACAGCTGCGCTGAATGACAGCATAAAAAGAATGACAGAGCAGAAGATATGTAAGCGATGCAACATGGTGCAGCAGGCTAACCTGCAATCACAACCAGTCTACAAGCGTTCTAGGGCAAGTATGGGCGGTGTTTTATTCTGTTGATGGTTTCACGGCTTGTGAACCAGTTTTCTCGACTGTTTGGTCGGCTGTTTGCTCAGATATTTGTTCAGATGCTTGCTCCCTTGCTTGTGACGCATCTGTTTTTTCACCACCCGATGTCTCGGTTGGAGAAGGAGCCGCGTGTTGTTTATGGCTATATTCTTCAATAAACACAGTCACATTGGCAATAATCAAGGAATACACCACGATACCAAAAATCATAGTGATAACTGCAACGATGCGTCCACCTGCGGTGATCGGCACAATATCGCCATAACCCACCGTGGTCAGAGTTACAAAGGCCCACCACAAGCCATCCTGCATCACAGAAAACTGTGGGTTTTGGTTGTGCTCCAATAAATACGTGCCGGTGCCGCATACAAACACAATGCCGAACACCATGGCCATAGCCACAGGCAGGCTTTCACCGGAGAGCACCAACAAGCGCAACAAACGATCCTTATTGGCTCGAATCAATGCGCCAACACGCAAAGCCGGCAACAAATGCGCCAGCCTTAACGCCATCAACATACGCAAAATAGGAGAGGAAAGCAGCACCACCACAACCAAATCAAACCAGTTGGACTTCATCCACGCCGAGCGATCATCGGCGATACGCCAGCGCAAAAAAAACATCAGTACAAAGGCAATCAACACCGCCATGGTTGTCCACTCTGGCATGTTCTCAACGAAGGAACTAGCCACAGCAACCAGCGTTGCCACAAACATGGCAACATCAAGCATGCGCTGAAAAAGCAACCGCTGGGTCATCTACAAGTCGTTTTAATGAACGTTTTATTAAACAAGCTGGCTATTTATGTTCGCCGGATTTGTGACCATAATAACCGGCCAGTGCCACAAGAAAAATACCACCCCCCATATACAACACATCGAGCGGCTCCTTAAATTCGACATGCAGAACATTTTTGAAAAAGGCCACGATGAGAATCATCAAAATCACTTTACCCAAACGATCTTTCAAATCATCCAGGCTTTCGATTTGCAGCAATTTGCCCGCTGCGGGGTTATCACGGGCAACGTCGAGTTTATCGATATGCAACTCGTACACACCAAGTCCAAAAATAAGCAATACCATCGCCAATAGGAAGTCATCCACGGCAGTAATAACATGACTCACCACATTGGTGTGAAAATCTGGCACCGAATGGCCGAGAGCATAGACATTGAAAAACTCCACCAATAGCTTGCCCATATCAATGGCCGATAAAATAAATAACAGTGCCATGCCGACAATGCAGGACCAAACGGCCAACAGCGTCAGGTAGCGTGAATTCCAAAGCATTTTTTCAAAAAACGATTTCATAATATTCCCCCTCAGGTATTTTGCGTCAAAGCTAGTTTATTGTGTCTGAATCGTCAGCAGGATTAATGCCAACAGCTTCGATTGTCATCTTCAGCCGGCAATCAGGCTGGCCAAATGCCCGCCCCCACGCGCAACAATTCAGGCTCATGTCCACATAAATCAACGACGGTGGTTGGCTCCACCCCACCCCAGCCGGCATCGAGTACAGCGCAGGATAAATGTTTTAAGCGCGCCACAAAGTCATCCGGATCAATGGCAGGGCTAGTATTATCGGGAAACTCCAGCGTCGTACACAATAACACTTCACCGTATTCCTCCAGCAACAATCGGCAAACCGGATGATCCGGCATACGAATCCCCACATCACGACGCTTGCCAAAAATGCGTCGCGGCAAGGATGAACTGGCCGGTAAAATAAACGTGTAAGCACCCGGTAAACAGCGTTTGAGTATGCGATGCGCCTGATTATCCATGCACACACAGGTTGCTGCTTGCGATAAACTGACACACACCACCGACCATAAATGTGTGGCATCAAGCTGGCGCAGTTGCCGCATGTCGTTAATGGCGTTCAGCGATTCCGGCTTGCACATCAACACATAGGTTGTGTCGGTCGGCACGACGATAAATAAACCTTGCCGCAATAACGCAACCGCTCGCCGGATCTGTCGGATCTGAGGGCGTTCGGGATGCAGGCGCAGGTGTTCAAATTGATGCACGGATTGTGCTAACTAAAGATTAAAACCCGGGAATCATGCCCCCTAGCCCTTTGAGTAATTGTTTCTGAGGTGACTCCGGCTGAGCTTGTGGCTGGGATGACGGGGCGGCTGGATTGGCTTGCTTGCCACCACCAAGCAGCTTACCCAAGCTACCACCAAGATTATTTGCACCCTTATTCAACAATGCAGGTGCATTTTGAAGCAATGTTTTGGCGTTGATGATGGGCTTTATTTTTGGTGCATCAAACGGACCGTAGATGTGCAACGGAATGGATAACCCCGGACGCAAGAATGAACTACCCTGGCCTTTCAGGCTGCCAACCACACGTGGTTTAACTTCATAGTCCAGAGTTTTTGCAACCAGATTGATGGTGCCTTTACCGGTCACACGCAATAACGGTGAAGCCATGAACAGATCCCGGTTGGTTGCGATGCCATTTTTGACATCAAAGCTACCGGAAAGCTGAGCAAAGTCGGTTTCTTTTGGCCCTGCTTTATAGGCTGTAGGATTGGTGAATTTACGAATGGCTCCAGCAATATCGAAACCTTTTAATTTACCATCACGAAACAGTACAGTGCCGCGTCCGTTCAGCGTATTTACAGCCTGTGGTGTGAGCCCCGTTGCATGAAATTTTGTATCCATATCCATACTGCCTTCGAGCATGTTGAAATCAGCCAGGGTGGATAACAGCGGGCCTGCCTGCACACCTGAAATATGTACGGCTTCTTTCCACCGAGCCGGATAGGTGGTCACATTGAGGCTGGCCTTTTCCGTGACTTTACCACCGGATAATTTAAAGCTGAGTGGATCCAATTTGAAATGTCCGTTAGCACCATTGATGCGCACAGAAAAATCACCCATCTCCATGCCGCGCATGAACAATGATCTGACTTTAAGTTGCATGGCAACTTTCCAACTTTTAAGAAAACGCAAATCGGGCTCAACAGCTTTATCCTGAGTAGCTACTGCCGCAATGGCTTCGTTCACCAACGAGAAAGCCGGACTATCACTCTGGGCTGTTTTATCTGTTTTACCTTGCGGAATCCAGCCATCCAGATGCAGTTGTTTTGCCGTCATGCGCAAGCGAATGTCAGGCCCTGCATAAAGCACGCTGCCCGATGTCTGCAGCAATTCATTGTCCAGTTTTAATTGCAAATCACGAATATTAAGTTTTTTCGTCCCACCGGCCAACGCAGCATTAAATTGTATTTGTTTCCATGCTGCAGGATGATTTGCATACATGGCTTTTAATTCAGGTACAAATGCTTCCAGCCAGTTGCGCTCGATAGCCTGGCTATCAATGCGCAGATCAAAAATAGGATTACCGGATAGCTGCTTGATCCCGCCCTTAACATCAATCAGACCTTTGCCATCAACAACCAGTGCGACATGGTTGATTTGCATTTTATTTGGCGTTGGCATTTCTACTTTCCAGCTCAGGCCAATTGCGTGGACAGCTTTTAAATTCACATCACCGTTACTCAAACGAATACCATCAGGTCGCTGCTCCATCTGAGCAGAGACATCGACGGCGGCAGCAGCAATATCACCGAGCTGTTTCGGCCAAGCACTGATCAAATTGCGAAACGGTTTAAGTTGAATGTTGTTGGCTTTAAAGCTGCCCTGCAGTGGTAAGACATTGACATCCAGTGTGGCCAAATCACCGACCGGCCCTACATTGGCATCCAAATCAAAGCTATTACCCGATAATTTACCGGAAATACTTACTGCAACAGGTCGCTTCAGCTGCACATCCGTTAATGCCACTTGCAGCTCCGATAAAACAACCGGCGTAGCGGCTGCATCCACCCAGGTAATTTTACCACCCGTCAGGCTGAGTGATTCAGCTTGCAAAGCTGCCAGAGCCGAAGCCGCTGGTGCTGATGTGTCGCCATCTGTGGATACAGTCGAAGATGAAGCATTGGCTGCGGCAGGCTCCGGTGCAGCAACCAGATCACCCCAGTTGCTTTCACCATTTTTGCGCCGCTCCAGATAGATGACTGGAGAAACGATTTCAAAATGTTGGATTTCAATTTTTTTAGAAAAGAGCGGCATCAAAGCCAGCTTCACATGCAGGCGCTCAACGCTGAGGAAGTCACGTTGCGCAAAGCCGGCACGGTTGGCCAGGTGTACATTGTCCAGCTCAATGCCCACCCATGGAAATAACGAAGCCTCTATATTTCCAATACTTAATTTACGTCCAGTGGCATCTTCAACCTTTTGCTCGATTTGACCTTTGTAAACATTCACATCGATAAAAAACGGCGCAGCCAGCAAAGCAACAACCAACAACGCAAGAACAATAAGACTGTAACGAATAATTTTAGACATAATGAAACCCCTTCTGTGCATGTTCGGCTAAGCTGCCGACCCCGGTGATTGTTTTTCGCCTGCCATCGTCCGTGAAACCGGTGCATCTTGCAAGCATGGAAAGTAGTGTGACAGATCTGAGAAATCCGTCACCACATGACTTGCGCCCGCTTGCAACAGCGCCGCGCTGCTAGCCACACCAAACGACACCCCCAAGGCACGAACGCCGGCGGCCTTGGCCATTTGCATGTCAAATACCGCATCGCCAATCACACCGGTTTGAGCCGCACTCACACCCAACTCCTGCATGCATTCGAGCACCATAGCAGGATGCGGCTTGGAATGGGTACAATCGGCAGTGCGCAACACATAAAACAGATCGGATAAAGCAAAGCGCTGCAATACACGCATCAAACCCGGTTTGGACTTACCGGTCACTATACCAAGCCAGTAACCGGAGCGGTGCAAGGATTCCAATGTCTCGCGAACATGCGGAAACAGGCGAACATTATTTTCGGCCAACAGATATTGCTCGCGATATGCCTGTGCAATACGATCCTGCAAGGCTTCCTGATGCGCCAGTTCAGGCTCTATTAATATGGCAATAGCCCGCGTCAGAGATAATCCAATAATATCACAAACAGCCTGAGTGTTCGGTGTCGTTAGACCCTCCTCTTGAAATGCAGCTTGCATGGCTTGTACTATAATACCATGCGAATCGGTCATGGTTCCATCGCAATCAAATAAAATTAAAGCAGGTTTGGTAGAAATATAGCACCTCGGCTGATGATGAATAGACAGGTCTGATTCACACGGCATCATAAATAGCTCGGCAAGAAGGTCAATTTACCGTCTGCAATCACTGACAATGATGCCTCCAAAAAAAAGATCGCCTTTATGCGCTTGACACAGACAAAGCCGCCCCTACAGTTCGGCCTCCTTAACGCGGGGTGGAGCAGTGGTAGCTCGTCGGGCTCATAACCCGAAGGTCGTTGGTTCAAATCCAGCCCCCGCAACCAAACATAAGCCTGTAAGTCCTTGAAAAAACAAGTGATTTACAGGCTTTTCTTTTGTCTAAAATTTAATTGTTTTTAGTTTGGGTTGCAAAATGGGTTTCAGGTGGCAAATTACCATCGCACGGCGATCAAACCCCAAAAGTGCTGTAAATTCATTTAAGATGTTGACCATATACTTTCCTTATCTTGCTCCTGATACTGGCCTCACTACGCTCCACAAAAGAGATTTGTGATAACGTTCGTGAGATAACCTTCCCATAGAGGATGGCGGTTTTTGAAGTGCTCGAAACAAACTCTGTGCTCATAATACTTACATTCAATTGCGTTTACAGCACTAC
>CAYOTF010000025.1:0-19654 GCA_964406805.1 uncultured Zetaproteobacteria bacterium
ACAGCGCAGTGCAACGCACAACAAAAACAGCGGCCAGCTTCATGAACAAAACAAAAAGCCCGCGTCAGATCAAGCGTGAACGTGCCGACGCACGCTTCCGCTGGTATGGCCTGACCGCCATCGGCATGGCTTTGGCTTTTCTGGTGTTCTTTTTCATCGACATCATCGGCCAAGCCTTGCCTGCTTTCGAGCAAACCGAAGTGAAAGTCACGGTGCATTATTCCGTAGCCGCCAGCAAGAACTACAACAGCGCGATTGATCATAAACTGCGTCGCATTGTCAGCCGTGCCTGGTTGCGCAGCATACCGCAGATGCTACAAGCACACCCTGAAATGATCGGTACTAGCGAAGAGCTTTGGATTCCTGCCGACAGCCGTGTGGATCAATACATCAAGCAGCACAAAGGCCACGGCCTTAAAAGCAAATACCGCAGCACGGTTGATAGCATGCAACAATCAGGCTTGGTGCGCATGGTGTTCAACACTGCCCTGTTCACCCATGGTGATTCCAAGCTGCCCGAAAATGCAGGTATCCTGGCTGCTGCCGTTGGCTCCATCTTCACCTTGTTAATCACCATGCTGGTGGCCGTACCGATTGGCGTGATGACAGCGATTTATCTGGAAGAATTTGCTCCGGACAACCGTCTCACCCGCTTGATTGAAGTGAACATCAACAATCTGGCCGCCATTCCATCTATTTTGTACGGTTTGTTGGGATTAGCCATCTTCATCAACTTTGTTGGTGTGCCACGCTCATCTGCCCTTGCCGGCGGACTGACTTTAGCGCTGATGACCTTGCCCGTGATTATTATTACCACCCGCGCTGCGCTGCGCTCTGTGCCTGAATCCATCCGCGAAGCAGCCTACGGACTCGGTGCATCGAGCCTGCAAACCGCATGGCATCATGTGCTGCCATTGGCCATGCCGGGCATTTTGACCGGTTCGATTATTGGCTTGGCACAGGCCATGGGTGAAACCGCTCCATTGATTATTGTCGGCATGATGGCTTATATTCCGGATGCTCCAACGTCCATTCTCGATGCCACCACTGTATTGCCAGCTCAGGTTTACACCTGGTCAACCGAATCCTTGCGTGGTTACGGTGAACGCACAGCCGCCGGCATCCTTGTGCTGCTGGCTGTCTTATTAAGCCTCAATGCAGTGGCTGTAAAATTACGCAACCGCGCACAACAATCATGGTAAAAAAATCTACAAACATACGTGGTAAAAATACATGAACACAGATAACGACACTGAACTGGAGACCAAAATAGCCATCCGCAATCTAAAGTTGTGGTATGATAAATTTGAAGCATTACATGGCATTGATCTGGACATTTACAGCGGTAAAGTTACCGCTCTCATCGGCCCGTCCGGCTGCGGCAAGTCAACCTTTCTGCGCGCCCTGAACCGCATGAATGACCGTATCCCCTCATGCCGGGTTGAAGGTGAAGTCCTGCTCGAAGGACAAAACATCTACGCACCTGAAGTCGATGTGGTGCAACTGCGCAGCCACGTTGGCATGGTATTCCAAAAGCCCAACCCATTCCCCAAAAGCATTTATGAAAACATCGCTTATGCGCCGCGCATTCACGGCCTCGTCAATGATGGGCCGGATATGGATGAGTTGGTCGAACGCTCATTGAAAAAAGCCAGCATCTGGGATGAAGTGAAGGATAAATTGCAACAGCCCGGCACTGCTCTCTCCGGCGGCCAGCAGCAGCGTTTATGCATTGCCCGCACTATTGCAGTGCAACCGAATATTATCCTGATGGATGAGCCGTGTTCAGCACTCGATCCCATTGCGACCGCCAAAATCGAAGAATTAATGGATGAGCTCAAACAGGAATACACCATCGTCATTGTCACCCATAATATGCAACAAGCTGCTCGTGTATCCGATTACACAGCCTATTTTTATCTTGGTGATATAATTGAATTCAGCGATACCCACACCATTTTCACATCGCCCAAGCATCAGAAAACTGAAGATTACATTACCGGCCGATTCGGCTAGAATAGATCAACGTTAATACTCGATCGGTAGTCGATCAGCAATGATCAGAATCCGATCCGCAAAAGGAAGACAGCCATGAATCAACATACTATCAAACGTTTTGAAGATGAACTCAACGCGCTGAAAGAAAAAATCCTGGCCATGGGCGGTCTGGTAGAAAAAGCCACCAAACGCTCCATGAATTCATTGATTAAACACGATACCGAGCGCGCTCACAAAGTCATTGAGCGCGAAAGCGATATCAATGCTCTGGAACTGGAAATTGATGAAATGACACGCGTCATTTTGGCACTGCGCCAGCCTGCAGCCAGTGATTTACGTTTTGTCATATCGAGCATTAAAATTGTCACCGACCTCGAACGCATGGGTGATCTGGCCGAAGGCATTGCTGAAAGCATGCTGCAAACCGAAGATCATCCCATCATTCAGGTGGCATCATTGCAGGTCCTCTATCAACTGGTTCTCAAGCAACTGACCATGGTGCTCGATGCCTTTGCTCGCAATGATCTCGATATCGCTGTCACTTGCATTCAAGGTGATAAAGAGATCAACAGACTCTACAAGACCATGCAGCGTGAACACCTCACCTATATGATCGAAGACCCGCACCAAATCACCGCAGGATTAATCGCCTCCACCATTGCCAAAAAACTCGAGCGCATTGGTGATCATGTCGTCACTATGGCTGAAATGGTGATCTATATGATCAACGGCCAGGATATTCGTCACAATAAAGCCCATAAAAAAGCACTGATCAAGGAAACTGAAGGCCTCGATTAACTGTCCACTACATTGAAAACAACACAGGGCTAGCTGTTTCAAACCCGGCACGGCATGATAAGCCCATGGAGATCACCCACCTCAGTCCATTGAACACCAACAGCGATGGCGCGCTCGTTGCAGCCATTGATGTCGGTTCCAACGCCATGCGTTTGGGCATAGCGGCACGCGATGCCGATGCTACGATGCAATTGATCCACCGCTTCCGTGAACCGGTACGTTTGGGTCACGATGCCTTTACCACCGGTGTATTCAGTCAGGCCACCATGGATGATGCGGTTGAAGCGTTTGTTCAATTCAGACGTATCCTTGATCAGCATCATGTACGCCAATTTCGTGCCACCGCTACCAGCGCCATGCGTGACTCGAAAAATGGAGCCGAACTGCGCCAACGTATTCTCGATGAAACAGGTATCACGCTGGAGCTTATCAGCGGCGAAGAAGAAGCCCGGTTGGTGCATTATTCCATTGCCCGCCGGGTCGATCTCGCGAATCAGTTTACCCTGCTGATTGATATGGGTGGCGGCAGTGTTGAAGTCACCCTGTGTGATGATGCTGAAATCGTTTCAGCACAGAGCTTTAAGATCGGCACCGTTCGTTTGCTTGAAATGCTCGGGCAAGATGGCGACTTCAATGCCCTGTTATCTGATTATCTGGCAGGCACACGCAAAAAACTAAAAGAACAGCTCGGCAGACGAAAAGCCCAGCTATGTATCGCAACCGGTGGCAATGCTGCAGCAATCGGCGATCTGGCACACAAGCTTTTAGCCACAGAATCTGCAAAAGTTATCAGCTGCAATGAATTAAAACAGCTCATCACAGCACTGAGTGGACTCAGCTTTGAAGAACGCATTCGTGATCTCGGCCTGCGTCCGGATCGTGCCGATGTAATCTTACCGGCAGCCATGGTATTTCATGCGATTATGGAGCTCGCCGGTGCTTCAACCATGCGCATGCCTGAAGCCAGTCTGCTTGATGGTGTCATTCTCGACATGGTTGATAGCGAACAACAGACCTTTGCATCCCAGCGCCGCAACCTGTTGGCCTGGGCACGCAGTCTGAAAAAGAAATACCATGTCTCGCATAAATTCGGCAAAGAAGTGGCTCGTTTATCACTCGAGCTATTCAACCAAAGTTTTGAATTGCACCACATGCCATACCGGGATCGCTTGTTACTCGAAATCGCTGCCCTGGTACATGAAATCGGTCTCTATGTGCGCGTGGGTGGTTACCACAGGCACAGTGCCTATTTGATTTCAGTCTCGCCACTGCTTGGTTTGAGCAAGCTTGAAAAAACTATCCTCGCGCAAATCGTGCGCTACCAACGCAAGTCAGGCCCCACACTGGATAGTCGAAGCTTTGCTGATTTACTTGAATCCGATCAACAAAAGGTATGGCAGTTAAGCGCCTTGTTGCGTCTCGGCATTGCGCTCAATAAAGAGCGCCGCAACCGCGTGCATCAAATCCAAGTTGAAATCAGCCCGGATAATATTTCCCTGCACCTTGAAGGTGATGGTGATTTATTACTCGAGCGCTGGGCAGTGCTGCAAACCAGCGCCTACACCGAACAGGCATTTCAGCGCATGCTGCACATTGATCTCAACCTGAACCGCAACCATTAAAAGCAAAAAACCACACACTAATCCAGCAGCGTACCCAGCTTCTTCATCAGTGTGATCTGTGCGTTTTTCTCCGCTCCGCGTGCTTTTATACGCCGATAAGCGCCATCGGACTGCAATTGCCATGTGCCGACATTATCCGAAAAATACGGCGATAGACCTTGTGCCACCACTTCACGACGCAACGCATCATCACGAATTGGAAAACATGTTTCCACCCGACGCAACAAGTTGCGTCCCATCCAATCCGCACTGGCACAAAAGACTTCCGGCTCACCGCCATTATGAAAGTAAAACAAGCGAGAATGCTCCAGAAAACGACCCAACACAGAACGTACCCGGATATTATCCGATATCCCTTCAACGCCGGGACGCAAACAACAAATACCGCGCACCACCAGATCAATTTTCACACCCGCTTGCGAAGCACGATACAGAGCCTGGATAATACCCGGCTCTTCCAAACCATTCATTTTGGCGCGTATCTTCGCATCATTGCCATTGCGAGCAGCTTCAGCTTCGCGGTCAATGCGCTCAATCAAACCTTTATGCAGCGTAAATGGCCCGGATAACATGGTTTTTAAACGCATTGCCCTGCCTAAACCGGTCATCTGCTGAAACAGCTTATGCACATCTTCACTCAAATCCGGATCGCAACTTAGCAAACCAAAATCAGTATAAAAACGACTAGTTTCGGTATGGTAATTGCCTGTACCCAGATGCACATAACGGCGCAGTTTTTTACCCTCGCGCCGTACAATCAAAACCATCTTGCCATGGGTTTTAAAGCCCACCACGCCATACACCACCTGCACCCCAGCCGCACTTAAACGGCTGGCCATGTCGATATTTTCCTCTTCATTGAAGCGCGCCATCAATTCGATCACCGCCACCACTTCTTTGTTGGCGCGCGCGGCACGAATCAAGGCATCGACAATCGGAGAATCAGGCACCACCCGGTACATCGTTTGCTTGATCACCAGCACATCAGGATCGGCTGCAGCCTGTTTGATCAATTCCACCACCGGCGTGAAGCTTTGGTAGGGGTGATGCAGCAACACATCACCTTCCTGAATAATAGTGAACATATTATGCTCTTCGACTTTCAAACGCGCTGGAATGCCCGGCTCAAAGGGTGGAAATTTCAAATCCGGTCGATCCACACCATCGTACACCGCAGCCATACGATACAGATTCACCGGCCCATCGACCTGATACAGATCCGACTCCTGCAGCTTAAACTGCTGCAATAAAAATTTGTACATTTTCTCCGGACATTTGTTCGAGACTTCCAAACGCACAGGCACACCAAAGCGGCGCTCCAACAACTCACCGGCAATGGCTTTTTTCAAATCCACCACTTCTTCTTCATCGACAATCAATTCACTGTTGCGCGACACACGGAATTGATTGCATGATTTGGCTGTCATACCGGGAAAAAAATCACCCACATGGGCATGGATAATCGAAGATAAAAACACAAAACAATGTTCCGTGCCAGTGATTTCAGACGGCAACTGAATCACCCGCGACAACGAACGTGGTGCCTGCACAATGGCATATTCCGCTTCACGGCCAAAGGCATCCTTGCCTTCCAACGCTACAATAAAATTAAGAATCTTGTTCAACACTCGTGGAAACGGATGTGACATGTCCAGCCCGATTGGCGTTAATACCGGCAACAGATCGCGTTTGAAGAATTTGCGGATCCATTCTACCTGTACATCTGTCCAATCGGCTCGTCGTAAAAGGCGGATACCTTCATTCTTCAAGGCCGGCAATAGATTTTCATTCAACAAGCGGTATTGATCGGCCACCAGCACATCCACACGTTCACGCACCTGCAAAAGGATTTCACCGGCAGTCAGCCCATCCGCCGCAGTATGCAACGAGCCCAATGCTAAACGATGCTTTTGCACTGCCACACGCACTTCAAAAAATTCATCCATATTGGTACTGCTGATGCACAAAAAGCGCAAGCGCTCCAACAAGGGAGCCGATTCATCACAGGCCATTTCAAACACACGGCGATTAAATTCAAGCATGCTCAAATCACGATTCAAATACAAATCCCGATGATCAAGCGGTAGTACTTGCTCTTCTGCTTCGGCTGTTTCCTGTGGCACGTTATTCTCCTGTCCCAATATCGTCGTAATAAATTGAAGGCCGGACACCCTAGCAGAGGCTGACTATCAACGCAGGTGTCACGTCTGTGTCACGCTGATGTCACATATTTATGCAGACGATCAAACAATCAAACGCTCAATCAATCAAGCAAACCGAAACAGATAAAGCAATAGCATCAATGCAAGCGATGGATTCCCTCAGATAAAGTGAATTTAGCTGCGTCCATCGGATTCAAGCGCACCACGATAGTCATCACCTGCTCATCATGGCTTTTGCTCAACACCGCACCATGCTGATAACAAAAAGCCAGCGCTTTGCCATCGGCGAGATCAAGCTTGAGATGCATTTCATGCATATCCTGACAGACAAACTCCGTCAGCAGAGCCAGCAACTCATCCATGCCTTCGCCGGTCAGAGCTGAAATGGCCACCCGACTACCACCAATCGTGTCTGCCCGATAACTCTCAAGCTCCGGTGCCATATCTTTTTTATTCAACACGTCCACAATCGGCGGCGCGTAATCACCCACCAGCCCCAACTGCTCGAGTGTTTCCTGCACTACTTTGGCCTGCTCGGCTTTCATCGGATCGGATGCATCGCGCACATGCAAAATCAAATCGGCTTCAATCACTTCTTCCAGCGTGGCTTTAAAGGCATTGACCAGCTCATGCGGTAATTCCTGCACAAAGCCCACTGTATCGGAGAGCATCAAACGTAAACTGTCGCCGATTTCCAACAAGCGCAGGGTAGGATCGAGGGTGGCAAACAACTGATCGGCCACATACACACCCGAATTCGTCAAACGGTTGAATAAGGTGGACTTGCCGGCATTGGTATAACCCACCAAAGCGACAGTCGGCATATCTTTCTTTTGCCGGCCTGCCCGCTGGGTGGCGCGCATGCGTTTGATCTTTTCCAGATCTTTTTCAAGTGAAATAACTTTATCGCGAATCATACGGCGATCGAGTTCAATCTGGCGCTCACCCGGCCCACCCATCAGGCCAACACCACCACGCTGCCGTTCCAAATGTGTCCAGCTGCGTACCAGCCGCCCCATCTGATAATTAAGGCTGGCCAATTCAACCTGTAAAATGCCTTCGCGTGTGCGCGCCCGAGATGCAAAAATCTCCAAAATCAAGCCGGTACGATCCACCACCTTGGCCGCCAAGGCATCTTCCAGCTTACCCTGTTGTACCGGTGTGAGCGGATGATCAACAAATACCACCTTGGCTTCATGCGCTTCAACCAGCTGGCGCACATCTTCAACCTTACCCGAGCCAAATAGCGTCGCAGAAATAATCTTGCGCACATTGATGCGCACCGATTCCACCAATTCACAGCCGCCCGACTCGACCAACAGATCAAATTCCTCCGCCCGCGCATTCCAGGCATACGCACCCAGTTGTTTGGTCGGGAATTCAGGATGGACACTGATGGCAATATCCTTCTCAAGCGCTACATCGTATGTCTCAGCCATGTATTATTTTCTCCAGTTTACTATTTTTTTATCGCAAGGATGCGCAAAATCTCACCGAGAAAATTGCAATCAAGTCTTTTTGAATAACAACGCGCCAAAACACCCTTGGAAGTGCTGCTTTAGCTGCGCCGCATTTCGCACCTAGTTTGGCGCGGCTAAAGCACTTCCGAACATGGGTTCATAACTACTTGGTTTCGTTATTCTCATACGGGGAGTTGCAAAGCGGCTTGCATCACTATTCAACCCCTCTAGCTATCTCACTGTGCAGGCAGATTAACCAATTTCGAATTTATAACAAATCACCCTTAATTTCGGGCTGAATAATTTTATACCCCATGGCATGATATCCACGCTGACGTTTTGCCCACATGCGGGCAAGCTGTGGTTGATCAGCCTCCACATAATCATAAATACGAACATCCTGCTTATCCGCATGATCTCTATGCAATCGACCAGCATATTGCTGCAATGTCCCCTTCCATGAAATGGGCATGGCCAAGACAAGGGTATCAAGAGGCGGATGATCAAAACCTTCGCCAATCAATCGGCCAGTCGCCAATAATACATGCGGCGTGGTAGCTTCCAATGATTCAAGTTCTGAAAAAATTAAGGCGCGTTGTTTTTTTGGTATGCGACCATGCAAGACGAAACAGCGCTCGACTTCATCCCCCAGCCCTTCACGCAAACGCGCAAGGTGATCGGTACGCTCAGTCAAAACCAACACCTTTCGCCCTTCCCGATAGGCATTCAATATATCACAAGATATTTTCCTGTTTCGCTTTGCATCCATAGTAAGTATCCGAAATACAGTTTGAATAGGTGAGTCCTGCGGAATGTCAGGCGCTGTCAGATATTGAGGCCATACCTCCAGTTGCGATGGCCCGACTTCAGACTGGGTAGCAGTATGGCGTATCGGTCCGCATTGCATGTGAATAATCGGCTGGTGACCATCCCTCCTGATTGGCGTAGCGGTCAAACCAAGCACATAACGCGCTTTGGCCTGTTTCAACACTGTTTCAAAGGAAAAGGCCGAGATGTGATGACATTCATCAACGATAATCTGACCGTAACCCTCCAGCCATTCAGCGAGATCCTCCTTGCGAATAAGCGACTGCATGACAGCAATATCAATGTTTCCTGAAGGCTTCTTTTTGCCTCCGCCAACTGCACCCAATCCATCCTTGGGAAGGTCAAGAAAGCCGGTCAGTCGTTCATGCCATTGCCTGAGTAGCTCCGCACGATGCACCAGTACCAGCGTACTTATTTTACGGCGCGCAATCATGGCTGCGGCAACGATAGTTTTTCCGAATGCAGTAGGTGCAGAAAGAACGCCGCTTTCATGTTTGAATAACGATCTCACTGCCGCCTTTTGATCCTTCCTCAACTTACCCAAAAACTTGGCAGGGATCTTATGGCCCGAAACGCGCTCGTCCTGAATGTCTGGATGAATACTGTTTTGCTCCAGTAAAGAAAGCACATCATCCAGGCATCCTCTTGGTAACCCGATATACTGCGAAAAGTTTTCGGCGCAACCGATGATGCGAGGTTTATTCCACACCGGCATACGCATGGCCTGCGCCTTATAAAACTCCGGATTCTGGAAGGCCGCCAGACGAATCAGCCGGTTACTCAATGGCTGCGGCAGGTCTGCTTTGGCAATAAATATCTGATTGGCCAACACAAGTGTCAGCGAATCAGGCAAGTCGCAAGGTAGCGTAGCAGCCATCGTTGATGAGCGTTGCCATGGTTTTTTATGCACATCCTCCGTATTCAAATCGAAGGCGACATCCAATGGATGCCTGCCCCCGCTACTACGCAAGATGGCTTTGTCCAAATCAGGCCGGGACATGGGCTGAATGGATGCCAGAAAAGCCCATTGATCAGGATAGGGTTCAAATGAAGTATCCACAAACACGCTGCATCCATGCTCACGCGGCAGCTTTTGCAAGGGAAGCGCGATCAGATTTCCAAAACCACCTTTGGGCATGGTATCCTGATTGGGAAACAGTCTGTCGTAACTGGCCAGAGACAGTTGGCGCGTTCGCTCGCATGTATGGCTGATCAATGCCGCTCCAAGCAGCCGGGCTTCACGGGCAGGAACAGGGGCTGTGAAAAATATCCAGATGTGTGCGCCATTACCTGAACGAGATATTTCCAGCCTAGCGGGAATATCCAGTTCGCAGCACGACTGCATGAATGCGCCCGCATCCTTGCGCCAGTCCTGTTTATCAAAGTCAACGGCAAGAAAACAGCAATGATCATCATGCATTAAGGGATAAATGCCGATAGTCTGTTTGCCGGATAGATGGTTAAAAATCACATCATCGGTCACAGGCAAGAGCAAGCGTTTGCTGCATTCTCCGCATTTCACCCGTGGTTTATGACATACGCCCGGTTTCCACTCATTACCGCAGACTGGAGCATAGCCCGATTTTCCCTTGGCAGACTCCCACCGCTTTGGGTAAACATCATCCCTGCCCCGAAACAACCGTTTGAACAATGTGATTTTTTCTTTGATCGAGAATTGGCTTGCAGGAGTCTCTACTGGAGATGCTAAAGGATGGCTTTTTTCTCTCTTTTCTCGCCACTCGATAGCATGTTGATTCAGAATATCTTTGAGTCGCTTATTTTCATCCCGCAGGCATTGCAATTCATTCCGAATTTCATCCCCACTATTCAGCAAAATCAATCTACTCCGTCAGACAAAAAGCTGCGGTGCTAAATTTTCCGGAGAACTCCCCACTTTTGTAAATAGCCGACTGGTGGGGGCGGCCTCCTCATCCAAGATATCACTTAATTGATTACCGACAATCTCAGCAAGCTTTACAGGAACAGCATTGCCAATTTGTCGCATAGCTTCACCCCAAGCTCCCTTAATCACAAAGTCATCAGGAAATGTTTGCATGCGCTTTGCTTCGAAAATAGAAAAATAGCGAACGCTTCCATCTGCATAGCGAATCATGTTTTCACCGCCGGGTACGCCATGATCGCCTGCCTTGATTGTTTTGGAAGGCCAGTCGAAATCACTGCCTGTATGTCCGGGATAACTACGCGCCCCTGTCTTGAAAACATGATCTTCGATACCATGATTGCCATTCGGGTCAGGAACACTCTGAAGTGCATCACGAACAGTTTCCCAAGCTTCGAGGCCGGGTTCAAACAAACCAAACTGATCCCTTAACCTGCGTACTTTTTCCCTCATCGATGGCGTAACCGGAGGGCGATGGGCTGCTTCAACATTGTGTCGTTTCCAATAGTTACCCGTCACATGCATATCCCAAAGCAATCGCTGCATGGAATGCGTTGGCTCTGGAAATGACCACGCTTTGTCCAAATCTGCTCTGATGCCAACAATAACAACCCGTTCTCTCATTTGCGGCACACCATAATCAGCAGCATTAACCAGGTTGAAATGAACATCGTATTTCATATCAGAATAATCAGATGCCTTCACCCTCCGTAGATATGCAAGATGCTCCTGCCAGTCCAAACATGGTTGTGTAGCTAAGCCTGGATATGTAAGCCGAAGAATAATGTACTCAAAATAATCCGCAAAACCTGGCCGCAATAAACCTTTCACATTCTCAAACACAAATGCTTTGGGGGTGAGTTGCTCAATAGCCTTGATAGCATAAGGAAACATATCTCGACCATCTTGATTAGCTCGATGCTTTCCGCCCAGTGAAAACGGTTGACAAGGCGGACCACCCGCCACGACATCAACCAAGCCTACGCTATGCAAATCAAAATCTTTGATATCACCAAAAAAAATCTTCTCTGGCTCAAAATTAGCAGCAAGCGTTGCGCATGCATGTTTATTGCATTCAACAAATGCTGAATGTTTAAAACCTGCTGTTTCAAGCCCTCTTGCTAGTCCACCAGCGCCAGAAAACAGTTCGAGCGAACGCATAAACTAGCCGGCACCTTTCAGGTGATTTTCAATACTATTCACATCCCCACCCTAGCCAAGGCTAATGATATATCCTTCTCTAATTGCACATTATCACCGTGTATGGCCATCGGCACTTGGTGCTTAAACCATGTCACCTGGCGCTTGGCATAACGCCGTGTGGCAGTAATGGCATCCGTTAGCGCTTGCTCCAGACTCACCTTATCCGCCAAATAATCCAATAACTGACGATAACCCA
The DNA here is from genome assembly GCA_964406805.1 of uncultured Zetaproteobacteria bacterium. Lineage (GTDB taxonomy): Bacteria > Pseudomonadota > Zetaproteobacteria > Mariprofundales > Mariprofundaceae > Mariprofundus. The sequence continues at coordinate 12,168 of CAYOTF010000025.1, forward strand.
CCGCCCGCATGGCCGGGTGTGTGTCCGGCAGCTGTTGATCGAATAACCAGCGCACTTCAGCCAGCCAGCCAGCCTCTATCATCGTATGACAGCGATCAGCCAAACGCTGACGCAATACATCGCGTTCCACATCCAGCACAAACACAGGACAATCAATGGCCGGAATATTCGCCGCCTGTTTTTGCCATTCACTCAAGGCTGTGCCAGAACTCTCATACACACTCAATGCCCGCATGATACGCTGGCTATCGCCCACATTCAGGGTATCAGCCAGATCAGGGTCGGCATCCTGCAGCATTGCATACAAATGCGCAGTACCGGCCTGCTGTTGCAATGTCTCCAGCCGCTGCCGCACCGACTCATCCACCGGTGGAATATCTGCAAAGCCTTCAGTCAACGCCTTTAAATACAAACCTGTGCCACCCACAATCAACGGCACCCGCCCCTGCTCATTTTCGGATTTAATATGCAGCCGTGCTTCTTTCGCCCAGCGTGCCGCCGAGTACATATCCGGCAGTGCACAGCAATCAAGCAAGTAGTGCGGCACCCTAGCTTGCTCCTCATCGCTTGCTTTGGCCGTTCCAATATTCAAACCCCGATACAACTGCATCGAATCACAGCAAATCAAACTCGTGCCAACAGTCTTCGCCACCCGCATCGCCAATGCCGACTTACCTGTGCCCGTTGCTCCCATCAGAGCAATCGCCTTCAATGTCATGACTATTGCCTGTCTTTTATATTTTCAAACATTAGCGCTTAATATCCCGATAAAGGTTTTCATGCGGAGCGACAGAAACAAGATTCACAACTTGATGCGTTGCATCATAGCTATAACCCAATAGTTGCTGAGCTCCATGTAGTTTATATTTATACACTCTTAACGTAGAAAGATCGCCAGACTTTAGAGGGTTTGTTTCAGGGGCTTTCAAAACAATCCTTACTGCTTGATCCAATGCCTGCTTCTGATTCGGGTGCATCTTTTTTACCGTACGCTTGAAGCTGTTGGCTTGTGTAACTTTCAATCGAAGATGTACTCGCTGACCTTGCCTGCTTTCACTTCTTCAACTCCGACAAGCGCATCTGTTATAAAACCAAGTGGTAAATCAGGATTTTCTTCTGCAATTTTCCCAAGCCGAGCCCAATGTTCAATTTGCTTGGGCGGCGTACGATGTTGGGCTTTTGCGTAAGTTTTTGCATCATCAACCAGTTCATTAGAAAGTTTAATTGCAATGGCCATTAGGAGCTCCTTTCACAACAGATTTAAGAAACACAATGTACCCCTAAGGTTTCACTTTGCAACCTATACAAGGGCACACTTCAGCGCTCATGAGAATTGCCCCCCCATTTTTGCTCAAGGAACTGACCCACCCATCAGCACAACGGCCTGCAATGCTTCAAACACAATTCACCAACCAGACTCGCATAATAGTTTAATCGTCAATTAGAGCCGTTACCCCTTTCGCAGTACAACCAAGCGTTACTGTGGTCATATCCAGCGGCATGGATAGTGTTTTACTTAGATCCATCGTGCCCGTTAATGATTTCACACCATCGGCAATCACTTGATAAGGAATAGCCGCACAATTGCCATTGGCCTGCAGTACCAACCGTGCCATCTTTGATTTACTGGCGATCACACCCGGCGTACCATGATCGATCAAATAAGAATATTTAGCAGCGAAGGCTTGTGCCCCGAAAGGTAAACACATCAATAACGAACATAAAATAGTTTTGCGCAACATGAAATCTCCTGTGAAATAATGATATATACGATGACCTTTGCATTCACCTGTATACCCAATAGCTACGATGAAACGCATCCGCATACAAGAGCAATGCCATTTCGAAGTATTGTTTAAATAATAAGCGACTTGCAAACCAAATAGGATCGGCACTTCTGCTTGTTATTCAAGATCATAGCCGCCCCGCCTCCACGATGGGCTGATTAGACAACGCGATTAATCTTTTCTGCCGAATAAACGATCCAGATCATTTAATGAGAGTGAAATATAGGTTGGACGACCATGGTTGCATTGGGCGATATTCGGGGTTTGTTCCATTTTTCGCAGCAGGGCTTCTTGTTCGGCTTGTGATAACAAACGGCCTGATTTGATCGAGCCTTTGCAGGCTCGGTTGCCCAGCCAGCGTTCGAGTATGCGCGCCTGGCCGCTGCTGCCGGCTTCGGCTTCTGAGCCTAGTAGGCGGCAGGCTTCAATCAGTTCTGCCACCAGTTCCAGCACAGGTTCAGCCGATAACATGGCGGGTACAGATAGAATACGGAATGATTCATCAGCCTGCATCTTCATCGCCACACCAAAGCCTTGCAATGATGTGTGATGATCGTGCAACCATGCCGCTGTCTCCGCATCGGCATCGAGCGCGACAGGCTCAAGCAACATCTGCGTGGCTATTTTCTTGCCTGCCAATTGTTGTTTTAGTTTTTCATAGGTCATGCGTTCATGTGCGGCGTGCTGATCCACCAGCATCACGCCGGATGCCGTCTGTGCCAAAATATAACAACGGTGAATTTGCGCCAGAGGCTGGCCTAAATCCAAAGCACCATCACCGCTATAACTGGCTGCGGGTTCTCTGGCATCTGGGCTGGAAAATAGAATGCGTTGCAGATCGGCAGGTATCGCGGACGATGACGATGGTGGTCGATAATCACCGGATGAAAAATGCGGCATGGAGCCGCCACCCAGACCGCTCCCCTGGCCTCCGCCGCCAGTATAGTTTGTCCCCGTTGGAGACGGCATGCCGCCCTGCATCGCGTTCATGGCTTGATGCGTGGTGGTCGAAGCTACCGCTTGCCCCATGCGTTCAATAGCGGCACGAATGCAAGCCACAACGCCAGCACGCACTGTTTGCGGCGATTTAAAGCGCACTTCACGTTTGGCCGGATGCACATTCACATCGACATCGGCCGGATCAATTTCCAGCCGGATCAAACCAACCGGATAACGATCATGGAACATCACATCGCGATAACCCGCCCGCATGGCGGCAATCAACTGTTTGTCACGAATCACCCGGCCATTGACCAGAAACATCATTTTGGTGGAGTCGCGATGGTGGAAGGTGGGCAAACCCAAATGCGCGGCAATCTGCAAACCTTCATGTTCAATGGATAATTCAATACTGTTATCGGCAAAATCATTGCCCAAGATTGCCACCGCACGCGCGCGTGCATCCTCGGCGCTGAAATCAAAACGTTTGCGCCCATCCAGCTCCAGGCGCATGCCAACAGCGGGGTTGGCTAGAGCCAGCGCGCGAAAGACTTCGACGATGGCTGCTTCTTCGGTTTTATCCGTGCGCATAAAATTCAAACGCGCGGGGGTATTCAAAAACAAATCGAGCACTTCAATGCGTGTACCCTGACGCGGAGCAGCAGGCCTTGTTTCCGTACCCGCCCCGCCATCGACGCGCACTTCAATGCCTTCATCGCTGTCAGCCAGCGCTGTCTGCATGCGAAAGCGCGACACCGAGGCAATCGATGGCAGTGCCTCACCACGAAAACCATGACTGGCGATGCGGTGCAAGTCATCGGATGTTTCAATCTTACTGGTGGCGTGGCGCTGCAAGGATAGCTCGGCATCGTGCGCTGACATGCCACAGCCATTGTCTTCGATGACTATACTTTTTTTCCCAGCTGCGATGATGCTCACTGTGATTTGTGTTGCGCCCGCATCCAATGCATTTTCTATCAGCTCTTTCACCGCCGATGCAGGTCGCTCAACCACTTCGCCAGCCGCAATCTGGTTGGCGACCTGAGATGAGAGCACATGAATCACAGAATCATGCATAGATGCTTCGCCACAGAGACCCCAGGGCAGTCTCTCTTACACGCATGTAATTCACCTTGTTCACACAGATAGACACAGATAAAAACCTCTCGGATAGCAGAGGGGGAAATATGCGTAAAAATTCCGTAAAACACCACTACAAAAAAGATTCGGAGGCGCGACTTCAGTCGCGCAAACCCTACGCCACAGTGCGCGGCTAAAGCCGCACCTCCGGGGCATGCTGAATAATCACAAAAGACTCAGTCTCGGTTAGTTTCTAAAATACACCACAATCAAATGGAATCCGAAGCGGCTTTTGACCGGGCCATGCACTTTCAGCAAGACTTTATGAAAAATCACCTGCTCCACCGGCTTGACCAATTGCCCCGGATAAATCTCGCCCAGATCACCTTCTCGCTTTCGGCTACTGCATATCGAATGTTTTTTGGCCAGGCGAGCAAAATCTTCGCCATTGGCCAGACGCTGTTTCAAGTTTTCGGCTTCTTGTTTCGTTTTGAGCAGAATATGTTTGGCCATGGCACTACGCATCAGCAGACCCCATCATGGCGATCCCCGAAAACGCATAATCATGGCCAGAATTGCCAGACAACACAGCGTACCAAACACCGATACGCCAACCATCAACCATTGATCCAGATGCACGTAATAAGCCGTAAACATCGCTGATGCGGCTGAAAATATCAGCCACTGAAACAGGGATAAGCCATCAACATTGCGTGTTTTGTAGGTCATACGTAGCTGATCGAGAAAACCCACCGTGAATGCCAGCGCAGCCAACGAGCCCATCATTTGCCAAGCATCAATATTCACATTCACCCCTCATTCCCCAGCAAGCCAATGCCACAAATCACCACCAGCACCGCACCAATGACCTGCTTAAAACTGGCGGCATCCCCCGCCATCAAGTAATCATGCGCTTTTAAACCGATGACATGACCCAATGCTGCACAAGGTAACAGCCAGAGATGCTGCGACCACCAGAAATTCACATCCACCGACCACAGCACTGACAACTTGATCACCACCAACGCAAACCACAATACAAACAAGGTGTTACGCAACTGATCTTTGGCCACATGATGAACAAACACGGCCACAATCAATGGCGCACCAATCAAGGATACACCAGCAGCATAAGCGCCACCGCTTAGCAGCACATAATCGACCCACGGCTTACTGCTATAAATCTGGAACTTGAACAAATAACACCCTGCATAAAACAGGGTGGTGAGGTACACAAAGGCTGTCACCCATGAGGCCGGAAAAGTTAACAGGCCAAACACACCGACCAGCATCGGAGCTATCATGATTAACATCGCTTTTCTGAAATACGACCAATCAACATGACCCATGCGCGAGCCCACCGTGATGGATGAGAAAAACAACAGATGTATGCCAATCAACGGCAGCCAGATCAGCGCATTATCTATCACCAACAGCAACAAGGGTAAACCCAGCGCTGCGCCGCCAAAGCCCAGTCCAGAGCGGACAAATCCTGTCCAGACAAAAACCAACGCTGTGGCAATATATTGCCACGTTTGCAAATCATTCATGTCGTAAAATACTAACGAATCTGTTTCGGAACAGGTAAAGTCAAACCAGTCGAATTGCGCATCAGCAACTGTTTAATGCCGCCAGCATTGCCCAGCACCCGCATGCCCAGACCGCGCATTTCTTTCAAGCCCGGAATAGAGCTCGTGAACACCTGATGCAGGCCTTCCATCGAGCCCATCACCGACAACACATCCGGCATACGCTGTTGCATATAACGCTTCAGCACGTCCAACTCGCCCCAATCTTCATCGAACCGCTTCGCATCGGCGATTTCCTGCGCCAGCACCATCGCATCCCGCAAGCCCAAATTCACACCGAGCCCGGCCAAGGGGTGAATACAGTGCGCCGCATCGCCCACGAGCGCCACACGCTGACGCACGATATGTTTGGCCAACTGTGCTTTGAGAGGAAAAGCAGCGCGTTCACCCGCTTCGGTGATTCGACCCAGCATCGGCCCAAAGGTCAGATTCAAGGCATCGAGAAACTCTGCATCGGACATGGCCATCAAACGACCCGCTTCGGCATTCTCGGCACTCCACACAATCGAACACAGATCACCCGTCATCGGTAACATCGCCAAAGGGCCGGTGGGCAAAAACCGCTGAAAGGCACGGCCATGATGCGCTTGCTCTGGCCGCACGGTTGCCACAATGCCTTTCTGCTCATAATCACGCTGCCAGCAGGAGATGCCAGCCTGTTCACGAATCCATGAACGCGGCCCATCCGCCCCGACAATCAAGGGCGCTCGCAACACACGCCCATCGGCCAGACTAAGCCGCACCTGTTCTCGCTCGGCATGCTCATCATAATCATCATCATGCCATTCAAGATCAGCAATCTCCGCAGGGCAATAAAATTCCACCGTATCGCTATCGAGCAAGGCTTTGTGCATCGCGCCCTGGGTGACTGAATTCTCCACCAGATAACCGAGCGCTTCCTCGCCAATCTCCGCCGCATCGAATCGAATACCGCCGGCTTGCTGATTATCCCACACGCGCATCGTGCGCATCGGGCTGGCATCGGCCTGCATGTACGGCCACACACCCAAGCCTTTTAAAATCTCGACATTGCCTTTGACAATCGCCGATACCCGGCAGTCCCGCCCCAGCGATTTGCGTACCGCAGGCTCACCGCGTTCAATCACCACCACCTGCAAACCGGTGTGGCGCAAGGCACAAGCCAAAGCCAGACCCACCATGCCCGCACCAACAATTATCACATCAACATCATGCGTGCGCATTGTTCTTCTCCATCTCTTTCACTTCACCCTCAACTGCTGCCTGCTTCGACATCTGCCCCACTCCGGAAGCCTGTTTCAACAACAGGCCGGACAACGTCGGCGCATGGCGCAGTTTATCGAGCCCAAAGCCACGCAAGTATTTCATACCCGGTATCGTACTGCCAAACACATGCAACATCGATTCGGTAAAGCCTGCTACCGCAGCCACATCCGCCCGGCGTTTTTCACCATAGGCTTGCAATAGAATCGATTGACCCGGATCGCAATGGCTGCGCTTTTGTTGAACCTTTGCCGACTCGAGCACCTCAACCAGCGTCTGCACATCTCGAAAGCCTAAATTCATGCCCTGCCCGGCCACCGGATGCACGGTATGCGCGGCATTGCCCAGCAGAGCCACGCGCGCTGCGGTAAAAGATTTTGCAATCGTTAGTTCCAAAGGAAAACTGGCACGCTTGGAGATTTCGACAATCGCACCGATCTGCTTGATCGTTGAGGCTCCGGCAGCGCGCTGCAATGCTGCCATAAAGGCTTCATCGTCCATCGCCAACAATGCGCTCGCCTCACCCGGTGTCGCAGCCCAGACAATGGAATAACGTCCATCCGCCAAGGGTAAAAAGGCCAATGGACCGGAGCAACGGAAACATTCGTAGGCCGTGTATTCATGTACACCAGAGCAACGCACAGAAGCCACCAGCCCGAAGCGATTATAATCCCAACCGTAGGTATCGATGCCGGCCATGGTTCGAATCTGACTAAACGTGCCATCCGCCCCCACCAGCAGAGCCGCAGTCAGGCTGGTGCCTGTGTCGCAGCCCTCATCACCACGCCGCAACTCTATCGCCACCTGCTCATGCTCAATCGCATACGACTCAACACAGGCAGGGCTGATC
>CAYOTF010000026.1:0-19578 GCA_964406805.1 uncultured Zetaproteobacteria bacterium
CAGCGATTGTGATTTTGATCTCCCCGAACAGTTGATTGACAAACAACCGTGAAAACAGCGTGATGCATCGCGCTTGTTGTGCATGTCGGATGCAGATGAGTCCATCAGCGATGCCCAAATCACGGATTTGGTTGAGTTGGTACAGCCTGGCGATATCTGGGTATTAAACGATACCAAAGTTATCCCGGCGCGTTTAATTGGCCATAAAGACAGCGGCGGCAAGGTTGAAGTGTTGTTGCTTGAAGCCACCAGTAGAGCCAATGTCTGGCTGGCATGGGGCAAATGCAACAAACCCTTAAAAGCAAACACACGCATCAGTTTTGCGGATGACTTTACAGCCACAGTTTTAAAACGCGATGGCAAACAGATTGAAGTGCTATTAATCGCGGATGATGTCGGCCAAGCCATTGAAACCTACGGCCACATGCCGTTGCCGCCCTACATCAATCGCCCCGACACAGCAGCCGACAAAGCACGTTATCAGACCGTCTTCGCCCGCCATTCCGGTGCCGTTGCAGCACCGACCGCAGGCTTGCATCTGACCACAGAATTAATGCAGGCGATGCAGCAGGCCGGGGCAGAATTTGCCCGCCTTACCCTGCATGTCGGCCCCGGCACATTTCAACCGGTGCAAGTCGATCATCTGCATGAGCACATCATGCACGAAGAAGCGTATAGCGTGCCGCCGGCAACAGCCCGTCAGATCAATGCCGCCAAGACCGCAGGCCGGCGCATTGTCGCCGTTGGCACAACCAGTTTGCGCACACTCGAAGCCGCCACTCGTGATGGCCAACTGCAAGCCGGTTGCGACCGGACTTCCATCTTCATTTATCCCGGTTACCATTTCAACATGGTGGACGCACTGCTAACCAATTTTCATTTACCCAAATCAACCTTGATTATGCTGGTCGCAGCCTTGGCTGGTCAGCGTCGTGTGCTGGCCGCGTATGAGCATGCCAAAGCACACGCTTACCGCTTTTACTCCTATGGTGATGCAATGTTTGTGCCACGCTTACCCTCCGTTCAAGCAACACCTGACAGATGAAATTATTCATTGCCCAGAGCACTCCCCGTGTTGGGGATTTAAATACCAACGTCAAGCTCATTCAGCAGGCCATGGTAAAGGCTGAAGCCGAGCGCTGCGATGTACTCGTATTGCCCGAATTGATGATCACCGGCTATCCACCCGAAGATTTATTGCAACGCCCTGCATTTATGGACGCAGTAGAAGCCGCCACTGCATCAGTGGTCGCAGCCAGCCATAACAGCTGCGTTATCTTCGGCGCACCACGCCGTGATGGAAATGGACTAAAAAATAGCGTCTTTTTAGCCCAATGTGGAAAAGTTGTCGGCATCTATGACAAGCAGTTTCTACCCAATTACGGCGTGTTTGACGAACGTCGATATTTTGAGCCGGGTACAGGTGAACACTGTCTATTTGAAATCAATGGTTGGCGTATCGGCATCGGCGTATGTGAAGATTTGTGGCATGATGAACTGGCCAAAAAACAAGCCGATTTCGCATGCGATGTCTGGCTGAATCTGAATGCCTCCCCCTTCCATATCGGCAAACAGGCCGAACGTGAAGCACTCGTCGCACGTCGTGCCAAAGCTTTTGGCGCTCCGGTGGTCTATATCAATCCGGTTGGCGGTCAGGATGAAGTGATCTTTGATGGTGGCTCCCATGTCATTGATGCACAGGGTAATATGCTGATGCGCGCGCCATTATTTGAACCTTGGCTCGGCATCATAGAATTTGGAGCCATCGAGCCTGGCGAAGTCACTCCCTTGCCCGAACCGATGCAGCAACTCTATCAGGCGCTGGTCTTGGGCATTACCGATTATGTGCTGCGCAATGGCTGCAAACAGGTTGTCATTGGCTTGTCCGGCGGCATTGATTCAGCGCTGACTGCTGCGCTGGCTGTCGAAGCACTCGGGGCTGACAACGTGCTCGGTGTCTTGCTGCCCTCCTGTTACTCCAGTGAACATTCGATCAGTGATGCAGAAGCCCTGGTGCAAAACCTCGGCATTGAAGCCACCACCTTACCCATCGCCGCTAGCGTAAGCTCGGTTGAAGATACACTGGCCGATTGCTTTGCAGCTTGGGGCAAATCCGAGCCGGACACCACCGAAGAAAATATTCAGGCGCGCATGCGCGGAGTTCTATTGATGGCCATCTCCAACAAGACCGGCCGCATGCTGCTCACCACAGGCAACAAATCCGAAATGGCTGTTGGTTACGCGACGCTTTATGGCGATATGGCTGGTGGTTTTGCAATCCTCAAGGATGTGTACAAAACAGATGTATTTGCGCTGTGCCGCTGGATCAATCGGGAAACTGAAATCATCCCCGACAACACCATCACCAAGCCGCCATCGGCGGAGCTGCGTCCCAATCAAAAAGATAGTGATTCCCTGCCCGATTATGATGTGCTGGACGCGATTCTACGCGCCACGATTGAAGAACGTCTGAGCATTGATGCTATCGTTGCACGCGGTTTTGCGAAGACAGAAGTCACACGTATCCTGCGGCTATTGCAATTGGCCGAATACAAACGCCGCCAGGCACCACCCGGTGTGAAAATCACCGAACGCGCTTTTGGCCGTGATCGCCGCTACCCCATCACCCACGGATTCCGGGAATAAACGAAACGCACATTATTCATAAATGCTGCCACTCCCTTGCTTGTTTCTTTGTCCACAACAAACCCTCTGCGTAATCCTCACGGCGATCAGATAAATTGCGCAGCAAGTGGCTCCCTGGGGGATTCATAATTTCTCTTGACCCTTGAGTGTACTTCATGCTTTAGCATGCGCCCATGAAGATTGGTGAATTATCCAAACAGAGCGGCGTATCGATTGATACCATCCGTTATTATGAACAGCGCGGACTGATTCCTCCGGCAGTGCGTTCAGCATCCGGTTATAGGCAATATTCCAGTAACGACACTAGGCGTTTAAAATTTATTGTGCAGGCCAAGGAGCTCGGTTTCAGACTGGAAGAAATCGGCCAATTGCTGACGCTGCGCACTGATGGACGAGCCTGTATTGAGGTGCGTGCGGTAGCTGAGGCCAAGGCCGATGAAATTGATCAACGCATTCAAAAGCTGACCCGCATGCGTCAGGTTTTGCTGAGCTTGGCCGCGCAATGTGAGCAAACATCCGATGCTGATCCATGCCCTATTCTGAAATCACTGGAAAATTTTCATGAATAATACTGTCGTAAAAAAACAACATACGCCGCTGATTGGCGCAATCATTGCAGGCACTCTGGCATCAGCCTGCTGTATCGGGCCATTGATTGTTGTGCTGCTGGGGTTGGGTTCAGCCTCAGCATTTATCGCCATGGAGCCGTATCGACCCTATTCGCATTTATCACGCTGGCTTTGATTAGCTGGGCTGCTTGGCGACATTGGCAAGATAAAAAAGTGTGCATCGCCAATGGCTGCTCTGCAAAGAAACCCATTTTACTTTGGATGTTGAGCGGAGTTGCGATCCTGCTGCTGATTTCACCATCCCTGCTACCTTACGTTGTTACATAAAAAAGGAGCTTTGTTCATGAATAAAGCAATCACAAAACTAAGGCATGGATCTGTCGTTCTGAATGTCATCATTGGCATTGTCGCGGTTGCTGCCGTGGGCTGGCTTGTTATGAGCTGCACCACATGCCATTAACTAGGTAGGAGATAGCATGAAAACATCGTTGTTATTAAAAACAGGTTTGATTGGCATGGGGATTTCAGCCCTGTGCTGTTTTACGCCGGTGCTGGTCATTCTGTTCGGAGCGGTTGGCCTGGCTGCCTGGGTTGGCCTGGCTGCCTGGGTTGGCCAGCTGGATGCCGTACTCATTCCGGCGCTGGTGGTGTTTACATTGCTGACGATTTACGCCTTTATGCGCAAAGACCGCGAGGCGAAACACTCAGCGGATAAGGTGTAGATAATGTCCTGCTGCTCTGAACCGATAGCGCAGAAAGGGCGGCTTACCTGCCCTGCATGTGGCCAACGCTGTTTGCCGGTGAGCAGGCAGACGATGTTACACCAGATTCAAGCGCCGCAAAATCAGCAAATACATGCGGGCGATTATGCTTTTTGTGCCAACCGGACATGCAGCACGGGCTATGTTTCGCTCCATGAGGTGATCCCGAAAAGTGAGTTAAGAGTTTTTCAGCCAGGGCAGCCAGCCATGCTTTGCCACTGTTTTGATATTTCGGAATCAGCTTATCGTGCTGCACTTCAAGCAGGCAGATCTGAACGCATCAAGTCATTCGTTGTGGAGCAGACAAAAGAAAAGCTGTGTGCCTGCGAATCAAGGAATCCATCCGGGCGTTGTTGCCTGGCCGAGTTTAAGCACAGGGAGAAAGCCCATGATTGCTGAATCAACCATCACCTGCCCCTTATGCGGCCACAACAAAAAAGAAACCATGCCCGCCGATGCCTGCCAGTGGTTCTACGAATGCGTGCAGTGCCACACGCTGCTTAAACCCAAAACGGGAGACTGCTGTGTCTTCTGCTCCTATGGCGATGTGCCTTGCCCGCCCATTCAGGCTGGGACAGCTTGTTGCACCGATTGACTGTATTTCAGACATGGCGCATTTGCTGCCTATGCCTGGGCATGACTGCACTAATCATGCTTGCATTGCCCGACAGCTCTACTGCCGGGCCAATTACGTTCAATAGCGCACTACCGGTTTCTGAAGGCCTGGGCATACTACGTTCGCAGATGAAGCTGGTGAATAAAAGCGGCGATATTACAACTCAAAACCGAAATCTGACGGTTACCGCCGTGCCGTTGGTGTTGGTTTATGGTTTTAGCTCCAAACTGGCGCTATTCGGCGTGCTGCCCTATGTGAACAAACGCATGGATCTCACCATGGGAACACAGCGGATTCGTCGAAGCACACAGGGGCTGGGCGATGCTAAATTTTTTGCCCGCTATACGGTTTATCAACGGGATCGACCCGGAGATACCTTACGCATTGCACCCTTCGCCGGGCTGAAAATGCCCACAGGCGCACATAATGCGAGCGATGCCTTTGCTCTGCTGCCACGTCCGTTGCAATCCGGATCAGGATCATGGGATCCGTTTGCTGGCATAACGGTTACACGCCAAACGCTGGACTGGGAATTTGATATGGCGACCAGTCATCGGGTCAATACGGTAGCATCGGGTTTTGAATTCGGCGATGAAGCCCATTTCGATGCCTCTTTTCAATATCGCGTGTTGCCGCGCTCTTTGGACGATGTCGGTGTTCCGGCCTTTGTTTATGCCGTGTTGGAATCTAACCTGATCTGGAACGGCAAGAATAAACTGGCAGGGGCGACAGATAACAACAGTGGCGGGACGACTTGGAGTCTGTCGCCCGGCCTGCAATATGTGACCCGCCGCTATGTGCTGGAAACAGCTGTTCAAATACCGACCATACAGCGCTTGAATGGCACGGCGCTGGAAACGGATTGGGTTTGGACAGCGGGTTTCCGCTGGAATTTTTAAGGAGTGAATTTAATGCGTGTATTACAACGTCTGCTCATAATGATGCTGTTCTCGCTGATAGCCATGACAACTGTGTTTGCGCAAGACAATAACGGTCAAACAGCCACCATTGCCGTGGATGGATTGTCCTGCCCCTTTTGCGCCTACGGGCTGGAGAAGAATCTGAAGAAAATGAACGGTGTTGAATCCGTCAAGATCGACCTGAAAACCGGCAAGGCGACCGTAACATTGAAACAGGGGACGGATGTCGATGATAAAACACTTCGGCAGGCCGTAAAAAAAGCGGGCTTTACTGCACACACTATTACGCGCCAGCACAAGCCTGAGGATTGACTTATCTAGCCCGCATTATGCATGAATGATGAGATGTTGAAGCAGACCAAAAATGAAGGTCGTCCGTGATTACTGCTGATACCAATCTTATCGCCTATTTCGGTAAATCTTGACATTTATTAGGATTAGCTGATTATTATCTATGGGTTATAATAATCAGAGGGGTGGGCGTTATGCATATTTCCAATCTCATTGAGGGATGCGCCCATTCCACTGAACACCATACCTGTTGCCTCACCTGGCGTAGCCGTTGCCGGCTCCGGTCTGAATCAATATATCCCTGATACGTTGATCGCCAGAGCCGCAGCCGTTAAATTGGGCAAGGCATTGTTCTGGGATATGCAGGTGGGCAGTGACGGAAAACAGGCTTGCGCAACGTGCCATTTCCATGCCGGCACAAACAACCGGATCCAGAACACCATGAATCGTGGCCCGAACAACACGTTCAAGTTCGATGATTCACTTGTGCCCGATATTGGTCCCAATCAATTGCTGGCATCAGCCTTGTTCCCCCTGCACAAGTTCAATACGCAGGATGATCGCTTTTCAGGCGTGCTGCGCACAACAGATGATATTGTCGGAGCTGAAGGTGTTTATGATCTGAAGTTTAACGGACTCAACCCGGGGTTTGCTCTGGAGTTCAGTGTCGCCAACCTGGTTTTTCCTGATGCCCAGGGCTTTTCAGTCGGTGGCGTGAATGTGCGCAGGGTGACTGCTCGCAATACGCCAACCGCCATTAATGCAGTGTTTAATCTGCGCAATTTCCATGATGGCAGGGCGCGGCATCATTTCAACGGGGTCAATCCATTCGGCAACCTTGATCCGGTTGTCACCAGCAATCCCGGCACACCGTTATTGAGAACGCCGATTCCATTTGCTAAGTATACGCTTGGAGCTGGTGGCATTCCGGTCGATGGCGGCGTAAGCGTTCCGGCAAGCCAGACCGAGTTCACCATGATGGAAGTCAACTTTTCGCTGTTTTTCGGCTTGGCCATCCAGATGTACGAATCGACACTGGTGTCGGATCAAACACCATTTGATGCATTTCTGGGCGCTACTGCGCCCTATATCCGTGCCAATTTAATCACTGCGGGCATGCAGGCAAAAGACGCCGCTATTGCTCCAAACTCTGGTGCTCTGAGCACGCAGGAAAAAGCCGGCATGTTGGTCTTCTTCGGCAAGGGGCTGTGCTTTAACTGCCATGCTGGCCCGGATTAACACTGGCCGGCGTCAACGCTCTGGGTCTCGTAGGCGTGCCAGGAGAAGCACCCGAACTGCCTATTGAAAAAATGATTGGTGGTTTGGGAACGCAACAGGCATCGATTGAATTCGCTACAGATGGCGTGACCGCTTCCCCCCGGCGTTATTCCTCTAACATTTGATCCGCGCGGCAAACGTCTGGAAATCACCATGATTCCGGCTCCGCCAGCATTACCCGTACTGGTTTATAGCGATATATTCCCCGGTGTTTCCAGCCCTGTATGTGTTCCACAGGATCTGGCCATTGCTTTAACCCCGGCTGCTATTCCGCCGATTGCCGGCGTAGCTGACGCAGTATTTACCGAATTGCCAGGCTGTACTGGAAGAATATTTTCGGTTGCTTTGGCGCAATCGGTCACGATTCCACCCACATTTCCGCCCGTAGCCAATTATTCGGTCAATATTTTCGATGTTATTGGCACATTGATAAAATCAGCACCTATATCCATCACCAATGGGCCGATATTGTATGACCTCGGCTTCTATAATCTCGGCGTTCGTCCAACGGGTGAAGATGCAGGCGTGGGCGGTACGGCGCCATCGGGGTTTTCACTGTCTTTAGCCCGACGAGCCAAGACAACTGGCGTAAGTGAATTTCCACTGAATCCGGCCATTAACCTAGCCACGGATCCGGTATCGAATGTGAATGGCGCATTTAAGGTGCCGGGGTTGCGTAATGTGGCGCTCACTGGCCCTTATTTTCATAATGGTGGGAAATCCACGCTGGAACAGGTCATCGATCATTATGATGCCGGTGCTGATTTCCATGAAACCAATATTAGCGACCTTGCGCCGGATATGGTGGAGCTGTTCCTGACTCCGGCGGAAAAATTAAATCTGGCGGTATTCTTGAAAGCCTTAACTGATCCTCGAGTGAGCAATGAAAGCGCCCCTTTCGATCATCCGGAATTGCGCTATATCGAAGGTCAAACTGTTGCTGGCGGCGGCGCGGTGGATATCATGCAATCAGTTCCCGCTGTCGGTGCAGGCGGTTTGTCTGCAAAAGTCCCGCCATTACCGCCATTGAAGCCTTTTGACGATCCTGCGGGAGGCTCGATACTTACCCCGTAAAACATAAACAAAACAGAATATTCAGCAAAAACCTTGGGACAGAGGGGGCACCCATTATGCCCCGTTTCAATAGATGACAACACTTTTTTTGCCGTTTCTTTCAACAGCTTGTTCAATTGCCGTAGAGTCGATTGTTTTATCGCGCCCAGGTTTTCAATCAGGTGGATTGCGTTCGTCCAGTTGCAAACCGCACCAGTCAGGATCAAGGCTACATGGTTCATGACAAGCCATAATTGCCGTGCGCCTCTGGCAACGTCGTTGCCCCAGACAAAAAGGCAGAATAGCCGTTTGGACACCCGCAAGGGCGGGCTTTAGCCTGAAAGGCATGGATGCCTCGAATCAAAACGTTTGGTTCCATGCCGTGGCCAAACGATTAGAACAGACCCCGTGGCTTTACGCCAACCCCTTGATGGCTCACGGCATGGGCGATTCGTCAATCAAACTCCTTTTATAATTGTGCTCGCGGCGGCTATGCAATCGGACAGAGGGTAGAGTAGAGGGCAGGCAACGCCAACCCTCCCTCATCAAACCGTGCATACGGTTTTGATTCGGGGCATCCATGCCCCTCAAGCTTTTATAGTTATAGCACCATAAGATTATGTTGAATTCAGGCGGTTAGAACATTCAAGCGGCAGAGGCAGAAGGTCAAAATCTATCCATCGTGCTAAGACTGGTAGCCAGCAATTGCTGTAATGCAAAATCTGCACGGTTTGTTCGTTAATATCAGGCAGTAGCGCGAAGGTGTACGCCCATTCCATGGATCACCTTCATCACAGTATCAAAACGGGGTTTTGCACCAGGCGTTAGAGCCTTATAAAGGCTTTCGCGACCAAGGCCGGTATCACGGGCTAATTGGGCCATGCCTTTAGCTTTGGCAATGTCACCCAGCACAGCGAGGAGTAGATCAGAGTCGCCATCTTCCATAGCTGCGGTAAGGTATTCAGCAATGGCTTCAGGGCTATCCAAATGTTCACTTGCGTCCCAAACGGTTGTTGTCAGCTTGTTCATATCAGAACCTCCTAAAGTCCATTTGCCATTTTTATGGCTTTTTCAATATCATGTTGTTGCGTGGACTTGTCACCACCAACAAGTAATAAAATGAATTGTTCTCCGCGCTGTACAAAATAAACGCGATAGCCCTTTCCGTCATCAATACGTAATTCAGAAACACCCTTACCAACCGGTTTTACATCACCAGGATTGCCAAGAGATAAACGACGAATGCGAATATCTACCCTTGCCTTGGCACGAATATCTTTCAGGCGTGCAAACCATTTGGCATAAATGTCAGTTTGACGTATTTCAATCATACGATAGTGTATCTAAGTGGATACGCATGTCAAGAAAATATGGGCGAGATGTTTACATTTCGTATGAAGGTATCACAAAGCAATAAAGGCGACCCGAAGGCCGCCCTGATTTATCGTACTGGTGAAACTGAAAAGCCATCAAGTATTGCAATGCAAGATCTGGCACTGTTTACTCACGTCATTGTGGACTCGATCCACAATCCAGAACAAGCAAGCGGGGCTCCGTTGCAGATCATCTTTTTGACAAGGAATCAGGCCAGATACCGTGCAACAATGCTAGACCCGGCACCGTAGATCAGGAATCAGGCCAGATACCGTGCAACAATGCTAGACCCGGCACCGTAGATCCAAGAAGAGTCAGCCCGATTAAATTTGGCTGATATAAAGCAACTGACCGAATCTTTCGCAGCCCACCATGCCAACCCGCTGGGCGTTGAGGCTATCGCAGGATGCGCTTATCTCCATGTTGAAGATGGCCGCTACGATGTGCATTTGGTACAGGTTCAGATGGATATGCAATCAGGCAAACGTGTTGATCTGTACCTTGATAGCTGCGGCGACACCCAGCGTATTGCCGACTGGCAGGATTGCCAGAACTATGAATTGAAACTCGATGACCCGCGTGACCCATCCCGTATGCGGCTGAGCAATGATAAAATCAGAGAGTCCAGAGACAGGGAAGAAATACGCAAGCTGGTGAATAGCCATCTGCTGCAACACACCATCAGCGGCGAAATAACAAGCCGTGATGATGTGATTGTCGAATTAAAATCACTCGGCTTTGAAATCATGCGGAAAAACAACAAAGCCATATCCATCAAGTCGCCGGACTTGAAAACTAATATCCGTTTAACAGGAGCAGTTTACCATGAATCATTTACAGGCATTGCAGGAATTAGAGAAACAATCGAAGCAGGCCAACGGCGAAGTGAAGAAGATTATCGACAACAATATGGAGCAGCTAAATCAAGGCTTGCAGAGTCAAACCAAAAGCGCACTGAACGTATTTCAAAAAAACTTAAGATTGATCTTGAAGCACGCTCACAGCGAACACCGCAAGGCGATTCGCCAACTGCTATGGCTGATCTTGATTCCATTGGGCGTAGTTTGTCTATTGCTCGTAGGGATCGGACTTTGGTCGGTGCAGAAGGCCAATGTCCTGACCCACATGGCAACGCTGGTGAATTACCCAACGCAGCCACATCAGGGCAAGCAATACGCCATCGTCCCGAAATCGAACACACTCACAGACAAGAACGGAAACTACTGGATAAAACTCAAATAGAAGGAATTACTTATGAACCTACACACCACAAAATCACAAACCATCACCCTCATGGCTCAAGAACTGACCGCCATGCAGCAACAATGCGAGGATTATCAGCTTGCAGTCGAGAAATTGAGCAAGCAAGTCACAGTCTTGGCAACGCTGGTTCGTCGGGCGGATCACCGTTCGAGCGAGCGCGAAAAGCAGTTGTCGAATCAATTAACGAGATTGCAAACCACATTGAAACTATTGCCTTGCGAATGAAGCAGTTTATTTTCCGTGCTCCTGCCGAGGATGATGATGTGGCTAAAGCTTCAGAAATATCCAGTGATGATGTTGGATATTAATATTGTTTTGCAAGATGCACCCTCTGTTACAAATGCGCGAAACTAGCCCTCGCCCTTCCAAAGGCTCTGAAATTGAAGACATAAGTATGAAATAAATGAACGAATAAGCGACTATTTTCAAATAAAATAGTGCGATTAGAAGACTCTGGTTAATTCTGATCCCATAGATATGAAAACCACAACACAAAGGCATGGGTGGTGACGTTTGCCTAGCCAAACCAACGTATGATATGTTTATGGAAAGGATTGAAAGATAACCACCTTTTCACCACCAGCAAAGAGAGGCTGTCCACTGTGTCGGCCTTTGTTAAGCTATGAAAGTAATTTAACGATTATCAGTCTGTATTTACTTTGACCCATGCATGAAAAAGGGAAATATCAATGCTAATACAAAGAAACTTGCCTTTTTTATAAAGGACGGGTTTGGACGGTCAATTTCAGCAAGGGATGTTAATAAATCATCTTTGCTTAATTTTCCATTGCGATAATTAAAATAAAGAATCTCTTTAGAGTTCATGAGCCACCTCCGCGAAGCATAAACGTGAGAGCCATCGTACGCAAGTAAGGTCGCAGGGATGTTTCAAGTGCTTGAAACTCACCGTCAAAGTGATTTCGCTCCACGCTATCTATAGTAACAACAGCCAAAATATTGCCTTCGATATCCGTCACTGGATATCCGACAAAGCTATTATAGCTGATATTTCTAGAGGTTGCTTTCTTTGCATTTCCATTAACTACAATTTCCCCAGTTTCAAATATGGATGCACAGCTTAAATCCCTTTTTGAATGTACTTTTCCATGCTTTCTTGGCGAAGCTCTAACAAGCACGCAAATATTATGTTCATCATGTTCAACCAATAAATTTGCATATATTTTTGTTCCCACAAAATCTTTTCTGAACTGTCGAACATTCTCAGTAATGCAAATAAGAATATCGCGCCGAATACTATTTATTTTTTCATTACTGCATTCACTCGGAGCGCCAAGGCACTCAATGATTTCATCAATCACTAAAGCCGTTGTTACTTTTCGGCGCTCTCTGTATTTAGTTTCCTCTATTGATTCCTTGGGGCGGAAAATAGCCAAAGAGCGAAATACCATCATAAGAATCAATGCCCCAAGAAGCATATAGTTTGGATGATCGCCATTCACTATTGTTGAAAGAGATGTTGATAATAGTATGTATAACCATAACAGACTGGCAGCTCCATTCAGAAGAAGCTCACGACGGCCAGCTCTCCAATTGAGCGTAAACCAGTGTCTGAATCGATGAAATCGTTTAGTTATAAACTCCACTATTACTCCAATGATAAAAATTAGCGCAGAAAGCTACGCGGCTTTAAGCATATATGGAATATTTCTCATAAGTGAGTCCAAAAATCAATGGAGGGGCTACCATTGGATTTTTACATGATGGGGGCTGTCTTGATTTATTGACACTTACGTCATGCCTCGGGATGTTCTGCTCCAGTCTTTAACCCATCCAGATAATCAGCCCAGTGCTGCATTAGCTTGATGCGCTCCGACAGATGACGTGCATGATTATAGGCTTCCTTGATGGCATTGCCTTCCTTGTGCGCCAGTTGCCGTTCGATGACATCGGATGGCCAGCCCTGCTCATGCAAAATGGTGGAGGCCATGGCTCGAAAGCCGTGGGCGCAAATTTCTTCTTTGCTATATCCAATCCGGCGCAGTGAAGCATTGACGGTATTTTCACTCATGGGGCGGGATGCATTACGGATAGATGGGAATACATACTTACCACTGCCGGTCAGCGCTTGCAGTTCTTTCAGTATGTCCACCACCTGACTTGCCAGCGGCACAATATGGGTGACACGCATTTTCATTTTCTCGGCAGGGATGCGCCACTCGGCTTTTTCCAAATCTCTACCGACCATTCGGCATGACGCAGTTCTCCCGGTCTGACAAACACATAAGGCGTGATCTGCAAGGCGCACTGAACCACAAACGTACCTTCAAAGCCTTGAATGGTACGCAGTAATGCACCCACGGCATTGGGTTCGGTAATGGTTGCGCGGTGTTTGACGTTTAATGGTATCAATGCGCCCTGCAAACCCACTGTTGGATCGTACTTCACCATGCCAGTGGCAATACCGTATCGGAATATCCTGCTGCACAGTGCAGCATTTTAAGCCGATGGGCTGTTTCAATCGTGCCGCGTTTTTCTACACGTTGAACCAGTGCCAGAATATCCGGCGCTTCTATTTCTGTAATAGGCAATGAGCCAAGCCATGGTTTTACGTTTATCGCCAAAACGATAATCCAACCGCCAATATTTCCCTGATTGCTTCACCAGAAGGTATAATCCGCCGCTATCGGATAGCTTTTTCTGTGTTTTACCTTTCGAGATTGTTGCTGCCTTTGCCTTTACATCAGATAATAATGCCATGTCGCCACCTCTCTTGTGACGGTACTTTTTCCCAGTGCAAGCATCATGCAAGAAAAATACCGTCAGAAATACCGTCTATTTGTCGGTATTTCCTCGGACAGTATAGGATGGAATGGACAAACAAGAAACAAAAAAGCCAGCAATCACAACGATTACTGGCTTGTATTGAGCATCCTTGGATGCTTGAGTGGTACCGAGGACGGGAGTCGAACCCGTACAGACTTGCGTCCGAGGGATTTTAAGTCCCTTGTGTCTACCAGTTTCACCACCTCGGCATAAGCCGCATCAATTGAAGCGGCCGGAATCATGACAAAGCGACAGAATTGCGCAAGACACTTCATCGCAGAGCTTAATCACTAGCTGTAAGGCTGACTGTGATTTGACCACGCACCGGATCGGTTGAATCAATCACTACTTCGAGTTGATCACCCAGATGATACGCATGACCTGAGCGTTTGGATGCCAGGCTATGTCCTGTTTCATCGAGTACAAATGTGCCGGGTAAAGCATCAACATCGAGTGAGCCTTCGGCCATGGTTGATTCGAGCTCGAAGAAAATACGCCGCTTGGTTAAACCGGAAATACGCGCCGACATGGTTTTACCGACATCTTTGACATGGAATAGTGCTGCCAGCATGGCCTGCGTATCCCATTCGGCGCGTTGCTGTTTGCGCTCCTGGATCGATGTTTGCGCACCAATTTCAGCCAGTGTATCTTCATGTTGTGCCTTGTTTGGATCCTGGCCTGAGATCAGGGCTTTTAAGCGTCGATGCACAATCAGATCGGCATAGCGGCGAATCGGGCTGGTGAAATGGGCATAACATTCATAAGCCAAGCCAAAATGACCTTCGTTATTGGGTGTATATTGCGCCCGTTGCATGGAGCGCAACACCAAGCGGTGCAAAACATGCGCAAAAGGTTTGCCTTCAGATTTCGACAAGACCTGCTGTACCGCGCCGGGTTTAACATGGGCATCGGCATCCTTGGCTTTGGGCAGACAAACAAACAAACCAAACGGGGCTAAAAACTCATTCAGTTTTTCAATCGTTTCACGTTCCGGTGGCGCGTGCACACGATAAAGCAGCGCACAATCGCGACTCTGCATGTATTCCGCCACGGCAGTATTGGCCGCCAGCATCATCTCTTCAATCAGACGATGGGCAATGTTGCGCTCCGAAGTACACATATCGACCACGACATCGTTTTCCAATCGTGCACGTACTTCCGGCATGTCCAGATCGAGTGCGCCGCGCTGTTCGCGTTTGATCACCTGCTTGCGAAACAAGCGCGCACAATCATCCAGCATCTCGCGGATGGCAGGCGCTTCCACGCTGCTTTCATCACGATCATCCAGCCAGCGTGCAACCTGCGTGTAGGTCAAACGAGCTTGAGAATGAATCACCGCATTATAAACATGCACAGAACGGCGTGTGCCATTGGCATCAAAGCGCATGCGCACTGTCATCGCCAGACGTGCCACGTTCGGATTCAATGAGCACAGGCCATTGGAGAGTTTCTCCGGCAACATCGGAATCACCCGATCAGGGAAATAAAAGGAATTAGAGCGATTTAACGCCTCCTCATCAAGCGGCGAGCCAGCTTTCACATAATGTGCTACATCGGCAATCGCCACCCATGTTTCAAAGCCATCACCGCGCGGCAGGATACACACGGCATCATCAAAATCGCGTGCATCTTCACCATCAATGGTCACAAAAGGCAGATGGCGCAAATCTTTACGACCATCGATATCCGTTTCGGACACCTGATCGGAGAAAGCCTTGGCTGCCTTTATCACGGCGGCAGGGAACTCTTCGGCTAAACCTTGTTCGGCGACAATCAGATCAACCAGCTTGGATGGTGCCAATTGATCTCCGAGCACTTCCTGTACTGAGCCATGCAGTGGGCCTGAGCCGCGTGTGATTTCAATGCGCACCCAATCTCCATCGTGGGCTCCATGGCAATCTTTTGTCGCAATTCGAATGGTTTGCGTAATTTTGCGTGAGCGCGGCTGCACCATCGCAACACCGCCCTGCATGATCAATTGACCCACCAAAATCGTCGAAGCATGCTCAACAATGCGCACCACTTCCGCCGATTCACGGCCACGATTACGTACCGCCCGCACTTCCACGGTATCGCCATGCATCAAGCCGCGCATTTGCTCATGCGGCAGGAAAAAGCCTTTTTCTACGCCGACAACATCAACAAATCCGAAACCATCCGGATGGGCAGAAACGATGCCTGTCCACGTTTGTTCGTTTTTACTGGCCAAATTCGCCCACGGTGATTTTCCACTGGCTTGGCGCTTGCGGAGGCTTGGACGGCGATCGTCTTTATCCCATACCCTGTTGCCACGAGATGGTTTGGATGCATCTCGCGCATCAGAATCGCGACCTTCTCCACGTTGGGCGCTAGCTCTTTTTGGCCATTTATTTTTAGTATCCGGCTTGTTATTCTTTCTTGACACGTAGTAGCTCCATTCGCATGATTGCGCGCCCTTGCAGTTGACGCTGTGCGGGAGTCTATGCCGAGGTGGCGGAATTGGTAGACGCGCTAGCTTCAGGTGCTAGTTTTCTCACGAAAGTGCTGGTTCGAGTCCAGTTCTCGGTACCATTTAGTAGTCCAGTAAGTATCAATAAAGGCCAGTAATCGTTGTGATTGCTGGCTTATTATTGCCCGGTTGTCCATTCCATCCTATACTGACTTGTGACGGTATTTATGACGGTACTTTTCTAGTGTTTCATGTCAGTCAAAAAAAGTACCGTCACAAGGTAGGTGACGACATGGCATTATCTGATGTAAAAATTAAAGCCGCAAAAGTACCGAAAGACAAAAAACAGATTAAAATAAGCGATAGCGGTGGCCTTTATTTGCTTGTGAAAGCATCTGGAAAATATTGGCGGCTGGATTATCGTTTCGGCGATAAACGCAAAACCATGGCTATCGGCGTATATCCACAGGTTAGTCTGAAAGAAGCTCGTGCCAAACGCGAATCAGTCAAAAAGCTATTGGAACAGAATATTGACCCCAGCCAGAGCAAACGAACTGATCGGCGCAAGGCCATAATGAAATCAAACGAGGCCACATTCAAAGTATCGCTACCGAATGGATGGCAAAGCAATCCATGCAATGGGTCAAAACAACCATCGTCCATACACAAGCCAAGTTCGACAGACATATATTCCCTTGGATTGGTTCCCTTCCACTTGCAGAAATAGAAGCGCCTGATGTGCTGGCACTTGTTCAACGGGCAGAAAAGCGCGGAACGATTGAAACAGCCCATCGACTAAAGATGTTGTGCAGCAGAGTTTTCCGATACGGCATTGCCACTGGCAAGGTCAAATATGATCCGACCACAGGACTGGAAGGCGCATTGACTCCATTATCTGTAAAACACAGGGCGACGATCACAGAGCCAAAGGCAGTTGGGGCATTGTTGCGTGCCATCCATGCTTTTGAAGGTACGTTTGTGGTTCAGTGCGCCTTGCAAATCACACCCTATGTCTTTGTGAGGCCCAGCGAGTTACGCCATGCAGAATGGTCTGAAATAGATTTGGAAAAAGCAGAGTGGCGCATCCCAGCCGCGAAAATGAAAATGCGTGTCATGCACATTGTGCCGCTGGCTGCTCAGGTGATAGCGATACTGAAAGAGCTGCAACCACTGACTGGCAGTAGTTTGTATGTATTTCCCTCCATCCGCAATGCATCCCGTCCCATGAGTGAAAACACAGTGAACGCATCATTGCGTCGGATTGGTTACAGCAAAGAAGAAATCTGCGCCCACGGCTTCCGGGCGATGGCCTCCACCATGCTGCACGAACAAGGCTGGGATAGTGATGTCATCGAGCGCCAGCTTGCCCACAAAGAAGGCAATGCCATCAAGGAAGCATACAACCATGCACGCCACCTGCCGGAGCGTGTAAAACTCATGCAACACTGGGCAAACTATCTGGATGGATTAAGGGTTGGCGCAGAGATTATCCCGATTAACAGGCGGCAAGCATGAAATAAGTGTCAAATAGTCAAGCCAGACCCATTACAAATAAGAGAAGCGGAGGTGGCATTGACTATATTTTATGCAGGCGTGCCTAATACCTAATCAAAAATCAAGGTTCGGTCATCGCATTCCTATACGAAATTAATGAATAACCCCTTGAATTATAATAAATTTACAAGATATTTATAATATATTGTTATTTCGGTATATCACTTGCTTAGATAATGATGTTGGCGATAATAATTATGTTAGCGCTAGCATATAAAATATAAGAGAGGGGGATGTTTTAATGAATTTTGCTGTAAAGATAATAATGGGGTTTGCTTTGTTAATCGCAATGCAACTCCCGCCAAATACCGCCTATGCAGGTGGGAAAATTAAAAATAGTGAAAATCAGTGGATAAGCGTGGGGGTTGGGATTCGATCAAGCTTTTCGTCAGTTCAAAGAGGCGCAACCAATGGGACGAGTGCATCAAAGAGCTTTGATTTAGATAACGCACGCATCTATATCAATGGACAGGTGAATCAATTCGTTCAATTTGAATTTAATACGGAATGTGTTTTTTGTGGCAACCAG
The DNA here is from genome assembly GCA_964406805.1 of uncultured Zetaproteobacteria bacterium. GTDB lineage: Bacteria > Pseudomonadota > Zetaproteobacteria > Mariprofundales > Mariprofundaceae > Mariprofundus. Next base: position 18,067 of record CAYOTF010000026.1, read on the forward strand.
AAGTTAAGAAGTTATACGATTCTTGACGCAATTGGTAAGCTAACGTTTTCGCCTGCCTTTAATGTCTGGATTGGCCGCATGTTGGTGCCCTCCGACCGGGCAGAAATGGACGGGCCTTTCTATGGCAACACCTATGAATTTAATAAGACTCCCTTTTATCCTTCTGATTTCAGTGTAAAATTTGGAACTGGCGGTGCTGGTGTTTATGGGCGTGATAATGGTGTGACTGTTTCAGGCGCATTGGGTGATGAAGGCAGCTTTTCATATGCGGCTGGCGTATTTTCCGGACTCAGAGGTGGCTCCAATCAGAGCGACAGCCTGTTATATGGCGTACGTCTTAGCTATAACTTCTTGAGTGTAGAGAAGAATCCCGGCTACTATACCAGTAGCACATATTATGGTAATGGCGGAGATATTCTAACTATTTCCGTTGCTGCCCAGCATCAACAAAATGGAGCAGGAGCTACGGCAAATCCGGCCAATTTTACCGGTTTTAGTGTAGACCTTCTTTCTGAAACGGTATTGTCAAACGAAGGGGTTATAACCGTTGAAGGCGAATATAAAAAATTCAATACACCTCTAAATGCAGCAGCGCTTGCCGACCCAACCAGCTTTAATATGTTCGATGGTAATTCCTGGACTGCTACCGCTCTGTATCTGATTCCTGTCGAGGTAGGTATTGGTAAGCTCCAGCCATATGGTCGCTACACAAGTGTCAAGCCGAGCACAAGTTCGAATCGCACTGAATACGAATTCGGAATGAATTACATTATCTCTGGTCATAAAGCTCGAATTTCAGCCTTTTATCAGCATGGTGATATTGCCACAAAAGGCCTTAACTACACGCCAACTGCGGCTGGTAAGAAAGTTAATGCGTTCAAGCTTGGCGCACAATTTCAGTATTAAAAAATAAACATTGGAGGAATTACACATGAACAAAAAATGCAATAGAGCTATAAAACTATTATTTGGCGGTCTTTTGATGCTTACGATGACTTGCCACTCTGCATATGCTGCTGACACGATCAAGGTTGGTATCCTGCATTCGTTGTCCGGAACCATGGCTATCAGTGAAACAACACTGAAAGATGTTATGCTTATGTTGATAGAAGAGCAGAATAAGAAAGGTGGCCTGCTGGGTAAAAAGCTGGAGCCTGTAGTTGTTGACCCTGCATCAAACTGGCCTCTGTTTGCTGAAAAGGCAAAAACACTAATCGTAAAAGATAAAGTGGCAGCGGTATTTGGTTGCTGGACATCAGTATCACGCAAATCTGTTCTTCCTGTATTTGAAAAGGAAAACAGCCTGTTGTTTTACCCTGTGCAGTATGAAGGTGAAGAGTCTTCCAAGAATGTGTTCTACACAGGTGCCGCCCCGAACCAGCAGGCAATTCCCGCCGTTGATTATATGATGAATGAGGTTGGTGTTAAGCGCTGGGTGCTGGCAGGCACCGACTATGTTTATCCTCGCACGACGAATAAAATCCTTGAGGCTTATTTGAAGTCAAAAGGTGT
>CAYOTF010000027.1:0-19451 GCA_964406805.1 uncultured Zetaproteobacteria bacterium
GAGATTATTGCTCGCGGCGATGCGGATGCCATGATTGCTGGTGGTTCAGAAGCCTGTGTGTGTGAACTCGGTGTCGGTGGCTTCTCGGCTGCACGCGCTTTATCGACTCGCAATGATGAGCCGCAACGTGCATCGCGCCCCTGGGATGCAGATCGTGATGGTTTTGTGATGGGTGAAGGTGGAGGTGTGCTGGTGCTTGAATCGCTGGATTCTGCTCAGGCACGCGGGGCTGAAATTCTGGCTGAAGTGATTGGTTATGGCATGAGCGGTGACGCTTTTCACATGACCACACCTTCACCTGGTGGTGAGGGCGGTGGCCGCTGCATGAAAGCAGCCTTGAATCGCGCCGGCATTAACCCTGAAGATGTGGATTATATCAATGCCCACGGCACTTCAACACCGGCAGGTGATATTTGTGAAACACAGGGCATTAAATCTGTATTCGGTGATCATGCGAAGAAGTTGATGGTTTCATCAACAAAATCCATGACCGGTCATTTGCTCGGTGCAGCAGGTGGTATTGAAGCAGCGTTTTCTGTCTTGGCTTTACGTAACGGCATTATTCCGCCAACCATCAATATGGATAATCAGGATCCTGAATGTGATCTCGATTATGTACCGAACGAAGCACGTGATGCGGATATCAAGATCGCTGTTTCCAATTCCTTTGGTTTTGGTGGCACCAACGCGACTGTCGTGATGCGCAAGTTCGACTGACCATCCACGTTAAACATCCATTGATATGATTTTCCATGTCATAACAAATAATGGAATAAAAAAAGGCCGTAAGTTTTCCGCTTACGGCCTTTTTTCTTCTGCGCCTGAGCAATTCGCAGCCCTGCTTGAAAACCCCAACGGTGCAGGCAAACAGTTTGTTGTTGCCAAGCAAGGCAGGACAGCATCCCTGCAACAACATGCATCAACTCAGACTGCGAACAACTTTTTCAAGCAATGGAAGAACTCCCTGCACCCTCAAGACGCAGACTCACCTGCTATTCGCTGCCTGATGTATGCAGCTTACGAAGCCTGCGGCCTGATTGAATGCCTACCCAAAGCCAAGAGTAATGTGCCAGGGCCTGTGCTGTGGACGCTGTATCCTGAGTTCTCCTTTTGTTTTGATGTTGATGCTGATCAAATTCACATCGCTGCGATCACAGACGATGCACTGCAAACAGCGTTAAGCTTATTGCATGCGTCAGCGTTACCGGTAACGCCTCCCCCATTCCATAGCGCAAGAGAAGCAACAACCAGCGCCAACAAGCAATACACCGATGCTGTCAATCAGGTGAAGGCATACATTGCCGCCGGAGATGTCTTTCAAGCGAATATTGCCCGCTTTTGGTCAATGCCATTTCAACGTACCGACTTGATCGCCTTGTATGATCGATTGCGCCAGGTGAATTCAGCACCCTTCGCATGCTTTGTTGAGATACGCACCGACTCCGAGCCGTTGTATCTTATTTCGGCATCACCGGAACGTTTGTTTCGTCTGCATGCGGGTGGCGCGATTGATACCCGCCCCATTGCAGGCACACGCAGACGTGCTGAAGGCGAGGAAGATGATTCGTTAAGGGCAGAGCTACTGTTATCGGAAAAAGAACGTGCAGAGCATATCATGCTGGTTGATCTCGAACGCAATGATTTGGGCCGGGTATGCAAGCCGGGCAGTGTGGAGGTGAATGAACGCATGGTGATTGAACAATATGCCACAGTGCAGCATATCGTTTCCAATGTGCGTGGTCAGCTCGCACAGGGGCATGATGTCATTGATGTATTTAAGGCCATGTTCCCCGGCGGCACCATCACCGGTTGCCCGAAAGTGCGCTGCATGGAAATCATCCATGAGCTGGAGCATAACGCCCGCGGCCCCTACACCGGAGGGCTCGGTTATGTGGCCTGGGATGGATCAGCCGACATGAATATTTTAATTCGCAGCTTCTGGCATCACCATGGGTATCTGCACTGGGCTGCAGGCGCAGGCATCGTGGCCGATTCTAATCCCGAGCACGAACTGATCGAAACCGAACACAAAGCTGAGGGTTTACTGCGCGCCTTGTTCGGCAGTAGTTGTTCATCTCACCCCTGATCAGCAAGTGTTATGTGAATATGATAACAAACCATGGCTTGATTGAAGGCCACGCAAGGCTGTTTTTGAACAGGCTCACACACCCTTAATCAAAGCCTTGTTACAAAAGCTTAACCTTACCCAAGTTAGTTGAAGGGCAGTGTCCCGTTTATACGTTAGATCAATGTCAAACATATCCATTCTCTTTCAACATTGTGATAGCATAGTTAAGTTTTTTTGTTTCCAGATTAGCGAGCACTTTAATTTTACCACCCAGTGCATTGACTTTATCAGGGTGATATTCCGTTATGTTTTTTCTATAAGCATTCTTTATATCTTGTCTTGTTGCTGTGTTAGATAAATTCAATAATCTAAAGCAATCATCTATTGATGATATAGCATCATTATCAGGAGTGGCTTTATTTTCATTTATAGATTCTATGTACAAATGACTTTGATTATCTGCATATACAGTGAATTTCGAATCACATGTAACACACTTCACTACACAATTTAAAATTGGGAGATGGATTCTAATTTTTTGCTTGCAAATTGGACATGAAAAAACTCTATTATTTTTCTTGTTATTTTCTTCATTTTCCTTATTTGCGTTTTTTGAATGCTGACTTGCATCATCTTTAATATTTCTACAACTATGACATAAGCCCTCAAGTAAATTGAACAAACCAGCTTCATGTCCACATTTTTTGCATGAAAAAACGCCACTTGAATGTTTATATTTAGTATTACTTGATGATTTATTTTTGTTTTCTGTTTTGCCAATAGTACGACAACTCTTGCAAAGGTTATCTCTAAGGTTGAAAAAACCAGCAGTAAAACCACACTTTCTACAATTAATGTGCATTTATTTTAAAACCTACTTCCGAGTTAAGCGAAACCTCACCTTGAGCCAAAATTGATATGCTAGACCTAGCATGTCCATTTTGGTGAGGCAAAGGGAGCTTAACTCGGTATTTGCTGGCGGAGCTAGCGAATGACTTAATACGCTGGTTAGCTCTCATTCAATAGAAACCAAGCCGCAATACCGATAACGGTTAACCAAAAAATGACGTTATTCCTAGGGCGGCTACTTCCAGGATAGAAAAATACTGAATGCCATCCCGGTGGGCGAGACCACCCCTGCTTATCAAGGAAGCGTTCGGCTAATGTGTTAGAAAAACCTCGCTCTGATATGAGATCCTTTTTGAACTTTTCACGCCCCTCATATGTAGCTAATTGTTCTTCGACTGTATTTTCGTTGGCACCTGGATACTGCATGAGAAGACTGCGCATTCGTTCTTTTTGTTGGCTATCCATTCACATCCCCCTTATGACCGAATTAAACGGAATCCGCCTAGAGTTAAAAATAGATGATACATCTTGGCTGTCCATGCATGACACTCCTATATACACTTGGTGTTCTGCTTAGGCGTGGAAAACGAATGTACGAGTAAGCTTTTTTCTGCACAATCTTACGATATATTTCTATAACTGATGTGCTCTATGCGTACATTAAAAAACGCAGCGCGCTAACAAACTCGTTCTGTAATAGCCTCGGTAAGCAGTTCACCCACATCGAGCATCAGCGATTCATCTTCGGCTTCCACCATAATACGCAGCTTGGGCTCGGTGCCAGACATACGCACATTGATGCGACCCTTACCGTCGAGCCGGCTTTCCGCCTCACCAATCAGCCTCTGTACCCGCACATCAGCCAACACATCTTTGCGTTCGGGCATGACAATATTCCACAGCTTTTGCGGAAACAGAACCATGTCAGAAGCCATATCGGCCAGCGGTTTCTGTTGTTCATTCATCGCACAAAGCAATTGCAGCGCAGTCATCAAGCCATCGCCGGTGGTATTGTAATCGAGTAAGATCATGTGGCCGGATTGCTCACCACCGATATTGCAACCCTTTTCACGCATCATTTCGAGTACATAACGATCACCAACCGCAGCACGGTGCATGGTCAAGTCACGATCAGCCAAATAACGCTCCAAACCCATATTGCTCATCAATGTGGTCACCACAGCACCACCGGACAACATGCCGCTCTGTTGTGCGTGTTCGGCCAGAATAGCAATCACCCGATCACCATCCACGATATTCCCATTGCCATCGCAGGCAATCAAACGATCTGCATCACCATCGAGCGCCAAACCAAGGTCAGCACCTGTTTCAACCACTTTCTGCATCATGTGTTCAGGGTAGGTCGAGCCGCATTCGCGGTTAATATTATAACCGTCGGGTTCGTCATACATGCGTACCACTTCGCAGCCAAGCTCGCGCAAAAGACGCGGCGCAACATCATAAGCCGCCCCATTAGCCGAATCGATCACCACTTTAATACCATCGAAACGCATGCGTTTTGGCAATGATCCTTTCAAAAACTCGATATAGCGGCCACGTGCATCATCGATACGGAATGCTTTACCAATCTCCAGCGCCGGCGGCAATGGCGGTAAATCATCGATACATGCTTCAATGGCGAGTTCAATCGAATCGGGTAATTTAAAGCCATCGGCAGCAAAAAATTTGATGCCGTTATCACCAGCAGGATTATGCGATGCTGATAACATCACCCCTGCATCGGCGCGCAGGCTGCGGGTTAAATAGGCCACCGCAGGCGTAGGGATTGGCCCCACCAACAACACATTCATACCTTGAGCCGTCAAGCCTGCACACAGAGCCGATTCAATCATATAACCGGATAAACGTGTGTCTTTGCCAATCAGAATATGCGGTTTGTGCTGCAAATGACGGGTCAGCACATGGCCTGCGGCTCGACCCAACGTAAGCGCAAATTCAGCAGTCATCGGTGTTTCATTGACGGTGCCGCGCACACCATCTGTACCAAAATAACGTCTCATTCGTTGCTCTCCTTTATTGTCGGTACAATACTATCCACCGGGCGTTTCTTTTTCTGCTGCATCAAAATGCCTTCGACAATAATCTCAGTATTACTTTCACTCAGTCGAATCGCTTTACCGGATGGGCTTTCAATGCTGGTGCGCGTTTTAAATGCGCCATCCTTTAAGCTCAGCCGAATCGGTGCCGTACCCACATCTTGCAAGGCTTCCAACCATACTTCAGGGCCTCTCAACTTGACTTGGCGCGGCTTGATTTGGATCTCTGTGACCAGCCAGCCTTGCGGTAATTCAAAGCTGGCTCGCACCGGAATAGAGCGACTAACCAGGCGATCCACCTGCAATTCAAGTCGATCCGGCTGCACTTTTTCAATATGCAAACCCACCGGCAACGCTACCGATGAAAGTTGCGGTGCGCGCTCAACCACGCCGGGCGTGGTTAAATCCGAAGCGTCAATCGGTACGGAGAAATTAAGCTGGCGCAAATCTTTCAAACGCGACTGCAGGCCATTGATGGTGACCCGCACATGGTCGGGGAAATCATTCACAATCACCATATCTGCCGGCAGACCATGCACTTGCAAGGGCACATCCATGCTCACCGAGCCTTCGCCCTGGCCATGCACTTGCATCCATAAAGCGATGGCAATAGTCAGCGCCCAGAACTGCAGATTGTAACGTCGAAACAGTGCCAGTAATTGTGCCATTAATGATCACCTTTGCGTCGGTTCGTTTTATGATGCGAGACATGCATGGCAAATAAACGCTCCTCAAGAGCCGCATGCAAGGCTCTACTGTCCAACGCATCACCCAGTTGGCCATTTTCAACCAAGTGCACATCACCTGTTTCTTCCGAGATCACTATCACCAGAGCATCGGTTTCTTCCGACAAACCAACCGCTGCACGATGACGGGTTCCATAACGACCTGCCACCGAAGTCGATTGTGCCAACGGCAACAATACCCGCGCTGCCAGCACGCGTCCGCCGCGTTCATCACGATCCACCATCACAGCACCATCGTGCATCGGAGCGTCCGGACAAAACATTGCCTGAATCACATCTGGCCGCAATGGGGCATCCATCACCACGCCGGACTCAAACAAATGCTTTAAACCTGTATCGCGCTCGATCACAATCAAACCGCCCCAGCCGCGATCCACCAGCGCAAAGGATGAATCCACCATGGCTTCAACCATGCCTTCGACAGGCCCTGCATTTGCAGCCAGTGGATTGATCGCCACGCGCATCAACGCACGCCTGATCTCTTGCTGAAACAATACCACTAAAATTACCATAAAGGCCGAGAAGAAATGGCCAAACATCCATTCGACCGTAAACAGGCCAAAGACTTGTGCCAATTGATAGGTTACCACCACCATGGCCACACCAATCAACATCTGCACAGCACGCGTGCCTTGAATCAAACGCAGGAAAAAATATACAACCACGGCAACCACCATGATATCTACTGCGTCCGTGATACCGAACTGCGAATCAATCATTTAAAACAACATACCCCGATGTGAGTTTTTGAAATGCACGACCTGATCCAAGCTTGATGTCGAACTGATAGAGATCTGATGCAAAGCAGATTGAGCATAGTTTAATTCCTCGCGCTTGCAAGCTTAAAATCAATCGCGGGAACAACGCAGGGAGACAATGCCGATGCCACTTGCGCCGCCCGTTTCTGTGCTGCGACATCATGCACCCGCAGCATATCAGCACCATAGACAACGCCCATGCTACCGGCCACGGCTGTTTCAATTTCCCGATCCGACACCGGGCTATCGGTTAATTTTCCCAGAAATGATTTGCGTGAAACGCCGAGCAATATAGGCATGGCGAATGTTTTTTTGAAATGACTGATCGATTGAATCAAATCCAGATTATCCTGTAGGCGTTTACCAAAACCAATGCCCGGATCGAGTATAATGGCCGATGATTTAATACCCGCCTGCAAGCAGGCATCGATACGTTGCTTAAAAAAGACGGTGACATCATCAACAACATTTCCATATTTCGGCTGCTGTTGCATTGTTTTTGGTGAGCCCTGCATGTGCATCAGACACACATCAACAGCGCTATCGGCAATCAGCGACAGACTCTCCGCATCGTAGCTCAGCGCACTGACATCATTGACCATGCTGGCACCAGCCGCAATCGCCTGGCGCATCACTTCAGCTTTCATTGTATCGATAGAAACGACGCAGCCTTGCTGCACCAGAGCCGCAACAACTGGAATAACCCGCTGCAATTCATCCTGCAACGGCACAGGCTCCGCATCGGGGCGAGTCGATTCACCACCCACATCGATGATCGCCGCACCTTGTTCGACCATACACAGGCCATGTTTTATTGCCTGTGTCGTATCAACAAAACATCCACCATCGGAAAACGAATCGGGGGTGCAATTCAGCACCCCCATAAGTCTAACTGCGCCCTGTTGATTTGCATCCGAGTAATTCATGGCCGATTGATTTACACCCGTTTGAGGACGCAACCAGCGTGATGTCATGCAACCAAGTCCATCGAACAGACCAAAGCCTTAGCCTGCATTATTCATGAATCGCAGTGATGATTGCGCCGGGCCTTTGTTTGCAACGGATTCCGAGGAAAGAGTCCGTAGCCATGCATACGGACGACTGACGAGGGATTCGGTGCGGACAAAGGAACAAGCAAGGGCGCGGCAGCATTTATGAATAGTTCAGCTTAGCTGGCTTGACCGGCTTCATCACCCGAGGTTTTCTTTTCACCATCATCACCGACATCAACTTTGCTGTCAGGTTCTTCTGGTGTATCTTTTTTTGATGATGGGTATTCTTCTTCTTCTTTGATGAGGATCGGTTTTTTGCCTTTCATCACCCGATCAATATCGGTGGTATCGAGCGTTTCATATTTAATCAACGCCTTGGCCAACAGGTGTAACTGATCCATGTGTTTTTCAAGAATCACCTTGGCACGATCATAATTCTCTTCGATCAGCTTACGCACCACAGCATCAATTTTGCGGGCTGTTTCTTCAGAGATATTGGTCTGGCGGGTGATTTCACGACCCAAAAATGGTTCATGTTCACGTTCACCATAAACCATAGGGCCTAATTCAGACATACCCCACTGGGTTACCATATTGCGCGCCAACTGTGTGGCACGTTCAAAATCATTCGACGCACCAGTAGTCATCTGCCCCAACACCAGTTCTTCACCCAAGCGACCACCCATCATGATAGCAATCTGGTCGAGCAGATATTCCTTATCGTGATTAAAACGATCTTCTTCAGGCATTTGCATGGTGATGCCAAGCGCCTGCCCACGTGGAATGATGCTCACCTTATGTACAGGATCAGCATTTTTCAGATGTTTAGCAACCAGCGTATGACCTGCTTCATGGTAGGCAGTGGTTTTTTTCTGATCATCCGAGATAATCATGGAGCGACGCTCCGTACCCATCATAACCTTATCTTTGGCCGTTTCAAAATCAGCTCGCATGACTTTATCACGATCATAACGTGCCGCATTCAAGGCTGCTTCATTAACCAGATTGGCCAGATCAGCACCGGAGAAGCCAGGTGTACCGCGTGCCAGCTCTTTACCATTTACATCCGCAGCCAATGGCACTTTACGCATATGGACTTTCAGAATCTGTTCACGCCCCAACAAGTCAGGCCGTGGCACAACCACCTGCCGATCAAAACGACCAGGACGCAACAAGGCAGGATCAAGCACATCCGGCCGGTTGGTGGCCGCCACCAGAATCACGCCTTCATTGGACTCAAAACCATCCATCTCAACCAGCAACTGATTCAGTGTTTGTTCGCGTTCATCATTACCGCCACCGATTCCGGCACCGCGATGGCGACCCATGGCATCGATTTCATCAACAAAAATAATGCATGGTGCATGTTTTTTAGCCTGCTCAAACATATCACGCACACGCGATGCACCAACACCGACAAACATTTCCACAAAATCAGAACCGGAAATAGAAAAGAACGGCACATCTGCTTCACCCGCAATGGCGCGTGCCAGCAGGGTTTTACCCGTGCCGGGAGGACCAACCAACAGCACACCCTTGGGGATTTTTCCGCCAAGTCGGGTGAATTTGGATGGCTCACGTAAAAATTCAATCACTTCAGTGACTTCCTGCTTGGCTTCATCACAACCAGCCACTTCTTCAAATGTAATACGGGCTGTGTTTTCATTCAACAACTTGGCCTTGCTCTTGCCAAAACCCATTGCTCCGCCTTTGCCGCCGCCCTGCATCTGGCGCATGAAGAACACCCAAACACCAATCAGCAACAACATCGGGAACCATGAAATCAAGATCGATAATAAAAACGGCACTTCATCCGGTGCTTTAACATCAACCACCACATGCTGATCGAGTAAACGTTGTGACAAGGTCACATCGTTGGCCGGAACAGTGACTTTAAATGTCTTCAGCTCGCCTGCATTATCGCGGTATTGGCCGGATATTTGATTATCTTTGATGGTGGCTGTTTCCACCAGACCGCCATCCACTTTATCAACAAAGGTGGAATAGGCCATTTTGTCCGCCTTTTGCATTGGTGGCGAAAACATATTGAAAAGGCTCATCATGGTCAGTCCGATCACCAACCAGAGCAGTAAATTTTTACCCATAAACTTCAATCCTCTTTTTCATTCTTTAGCACATCTTTAAAGCGCCAGAGTGCCTTATCTGTATGAATATCATGTTAAATCATCGTCCCATGATGGTCTGCAGAAGCTGCCTTTGTCGTTTGCAGATGCAAGCAGCCTTTGACTCTGTAGAGACGGCAACGTGATAAATCAAGCCCCCCACGGCCACTTTTTATAGTCCATGATTCGGCCAACTCAATATGTCTGCGCCCAGGTGTCGCCCCATCACCGAACAACTGATTCACCATGCGCTGCAACAGTCGCGCACGCACAATGCCTGAACACGACTGCCATACCGACCACGGCAGGGTGATGTGATTCTCGTTGGGTTGCTTCATATCCAACCACAGAGCATCGGCTTTTGAATCAATGAGTTGCGCCAGAATCTCCGCCTGACGCTGCCAGCGTAGAAATAAATCATACGGAGCAATGCCAGCCTGTTGCATGGCAGGGAAGAGCTGATGGCGAATTCGATTGCGCCAGATGCTCATATCGCGATTGCTCGGATCTTCAAACCATACGATACCGGCATCCATCAATGCCTGTTTTAAACTCTGCACCGAAACATGCAGCAATGGCCGGACAATGCGCAGCGTACCAAAGTGACGTTGCCGCCACATGCCTCTGCAGCCGCCCACACCAGCCCCCTGCAGCAAACGCAAACATACCGTTTCAGCCTGATCTTCCCGATGTTGCGCCAAACACAGAGTGCGAATCCCACTGCGCGCTTGCCAGGCTTGAAACTGTGCCAAACGCCCCTTGCGCGCTTCAGCTTCCCGGTTTTTTCCCGATGGCCTAGCAAGCCGGGAAGAGAGAAATGGAATACGCCAGGCATTTGCTTGCGCATGCAGGGCTGCCGCTTCATGGATTGAGGAATCACGCCAGCCATGATCCACATGCCAGGCTTGAACAGCATATCCGGCTTGCTTTAAAGCCAACAATAGTGCTGTCGAATCCGCGCCGCCCGACCAGCCCACCGCGAGCTGATGAGGCAACGCGGGAATATCGGCATGTGTGAACCACTGGCTTGATTCAGCAAGATGAAACGATTCTTCAGGATAAAACGAATCCGTTCGATGAATCGAGCCAACCGGTTCGGTAGGTTTCATGCCCAGCGCATCAAGCCGTAATCAATGATCTGCCGGGTTGCTCGCGCATCGGGGTCGAGCAATTCAAACACATCCAACTCAACACCCGCCAGATTCGGCTTGCCCACCTTCATCAACACCCAGGGCGCATCACTGGCTGATGAGAAGGGTTGAATCACCAGCAGTTCCAAACAGCCAAGCGGCAAACGATAACCATCCAGCACACCCTTTACCTGAGCCGGTTTCAAACGAAAACTTTTTACGCCTGTTTTTTGTGCCAACAAAGCAGTTAATTCCGTCATCGCTGATGCCGTCAAGGCAAAACCGGCATTATGCAACATTGGAATACTCTCGCCCTCCGCTGTTTTCATAACCTCAACATTTACACTACCAAGCGGTTGAACATGCTGTTCGGCATCGCGTTCATGCATCAGCTTGCCCATCATATTGTCGCGTCTCAGCCCGGCCTCGACCTGTGGTACGGCCAGCGAAAAGGCAATACGATACGAGCCCATGCCCGGATGTTCGAGCTCAGAAAAACTCCATTCACCGGTCATGTCCATGCACATGGCAATCGGCGGCATCAGCAAAGCTTCACCCTCAGCCTGCTGGGATGAAGCGGCGAACCATTGCTTCAACTGCTGGCGCAAGGCGATGCCGGCTTCGGTTAAATGCAGCACCGAACCACGCAACGAACAGCCCGCAGCTGAACACGCATCCAAAAATACGCCGTCCCGACCGTGCAATAACGATAATACACCGGGCAAAAAGGTGCGCGACAAATAATCGCCTGCATCCAAGCCGTGCCAGACATGCAGGCCGGCCAGATATTCCGTCCATTCGATACGTAAACAGCCCTGACGTTGCGATAAAGCGCGGCCACTGTGCAGCGCCTTGGTGACATCGGGTTGAATCAACACCAAATCACCATCACGCCATGCTTTATCGAGCAGGCCAGTCGACACACCCACAGCCTCGTTTCCACCACTGCGCAAACCGCCAGCGCTGCGCAAACCATTTGCAGACCTGCCGTTTGCCGAGCCACGACCCGCGCCAGACGTTGTTTTGCTCACAAGGTTGTCTTTTCGATCCAGCCATGATTTTTCCGATGCCCGGCGTGCCACTTCGATTTTCACATCTTCATCGAATACCCGGAACGCCATCAGGGTAATATTATCTTCCAACCACGGCTCAGCCGACGCTTTGGCCGCGCCTCCGCCCTGCATCGAGCCCAGCAGCCATTTCGCCACCGGTGATTGCTGATTGGCTTTTAAATTTTCAATCGCTGCGGCATCCGGCTGAATCTGTCCTGCCAGCAATTGATCCAATCGTTTGGCATCCAAGACATAACGCATCCAACCACCAAAGCCGCTATCCATGGCCAGCTTCCACAACGACAAACGCGCCCAACTGCGGCGCTGCAAATGCGCTCCCAGCTTATCTTTGGCTAATAACTGCAACATGCCACCTTCATTGTGCATGCCGACTTTGGCACGCAACAAGCGCATGCGCGGCACAATTTCAGGCTCCAGCCCATAAGCACGAATCACTCCGCTATCGTCAGCGAGCAAGGAAGCATCCGGCTGATATTGCAAAAAAGCCATCGGGGTAGCGGGTAACATCATCGCCTCATAGGTGGAAATGCGTGTGACTTCGACCACGCCCTCCAGATAGCGCTTCAAGAAGCGCTGCAGGGCCCAGACATATAAACCACCAACCACACTCAACATCACATGATTGGTTTGATCGACATGGTCATTGGAGAGCCCCGCAATAGCTTCGCGAATCAGCTTTAACAGCAATACATTGATCGCCGGAACCCAGGGCGCGGCATCGGCCTGATCCTGTTTCCAGCCTTGCTCCCACATCACTTCACAGACCTTCAGCAAGGCATTCGCGCCTTCCGGATCGGCGCACCAGTGATGCAATAGATCGCGCGACAAATGCGGGTTCTGCTTGCGCAAATAGGCCACCATGCGGCGCACCTTTTCATCCATGCCGGGCAACTTATGAGCCGATACTTTTTCACCACGCACCATATAGCGCAGTGTATAATCCTGTAGCCGGTGCAACGATGTGGAAATACTGCGCAACACCTGCGGGTGAATAACAAAGGGGATATATTCGCGTGCATCCTCGCCGGCAATGCGAATCGGCAAGCGCCTCACATCAACCGCGCAACGGTGTGCCGGCTGCTCCTGGCGATTTAAAATAGGCCGATACCAGCTCCAGCGGAATGAAAAATAATCAGGTGAAATCATAGACAGGTAGTTTCCTCATAAGCTGGCGGTTAATCAAGGTAGATAATCAAGGGATGCACTTTCACGCCAAACTGCTAGCATGCCGCGCATGAGCGCTTTTCTCCACACCTTTTTTCTTTATACCTTGCAATTGCGAATCGCGGCAGTGCTGTTGCTGCTACTTGCTCCGCATGTTGCGCGTGCGGCTGAAATCGCCGTCACCTTACCACCCTTAGCCGGTTTGATTCACATGTTGGATGAAAAAGCCGACGTATTGTGTCTGCTCGGCAAGGGTTCCGATCCACATCATTTTCAGCTCACAGCGCGTAAAATTGAAGCAACCGCACAAACCAAGCTGTTGATTCGAGCCTCCAAGGACGACGGTGGCTGGCCATTACCACCGCATCATGCCCACAGCCTCGACCTGTGGCCGGACATCGACCACGGCTGGCTCAATCCTGCGACAGTGCGCCAGGCGCTACCGATAATCGCCAAAGCACTCATTGATTTACAGCCTCAGCGCCAAGCGGCCATTGCAACCGCATTGCAACAGGCGTTGCGGCAAACAGAAGCCATTGAAGCCGCATGGAGCAAGGCTCTGGAGCCTGCCAAACAAGCAGGTGTGCTAATGCAACACCCATCATGGCGGCGTTTCATGCAAGCCATGGGCGTGCCGATTCTCGACGTGCTTGAATCCGGCCATCACGGCCACGAATATGGCCCGCGCCAACTCGAACATGCATTGAAAGCACTCAATGCACAGCCACAGGCCTGGATCATCGCCGATAGCCGACACAACAACCGCGCCCTCGACTGGCTGCAAGCCCACGCCACACACAAGCCCCAACGCATCACATTGAATGCACTGAGCAGTTGCACACAAGCATGGCCGGCGTTCATGCAACAAAATATCGAGCAACTTAATCGCTTCGATAAACCCGATCAAATCAACAATCTCAATCCAGTCACGGGGCAGAAAAAACCTTCATGAGCACACCCGTGGTACAAATCAGTCATTTGCATTTTGGCCCGAGCAACAAACCGGTGCTCGATGGCATTCATCTGGAACTCGAAGCCGGTCACTTTCTCGGCATCGTCGGCCCCAACGGCGCGGGTAAAAGCACACTGTTGAATATTCTGGCCGGCTTGACTCAACCAAGCAGTGGCCATATCGATTTGTTTGGTCGCTGTTTAACCCGTTTCAGTCGTCACCGTTTACTTAAAGATATTGGTTTCTTGCATCAATTGCATGATCACCAGCCACGCTTGCCGATGTACGTGCGTGATGTGGTCGCTATGGGCTTGGCTGATTATGCCCTGCCATGGCAACGTAAAAACCATCACCATGCCATCATGCAAGCCTTGGCCTTGCTCGACATGCAAGATCTGGCCGATGCCGATTTCCGTCTTCTATCCGGAGGCCAGCGCCAACGCGCCCGTTTGGCACGCGCGCTGGTGCGTCAGCCGCGTTTATTATTGCTCGATGAACCCTCCGCAGCCCTCGATAGCCTGCGACAGGAAAAGCTCTTTCAACTGCTCCGAAGATTATGTGATGAAACCGGCATGAGCGTCATCATGGTGGAGCATGATATTGCTGCGATCAGTTCGCATGTTGATTCGGTGGCCTGCTTGAATCGAAAAATCCACCACCACGCCATGAAAGGTGATGATATTCCTGAAGAAATATGGCGCGCAATGTATGGTGACCATATTCATATCATGGCGCACGATGCCGGCTGTATCGGCTGCGGCCCGGCGGATCAACCACCCACGGGGTATCAGCATGATTGATCTCCTACTCGAATTCTGGGCCAGCCCCGTCATGCGCGAAGCGCTGATGCCCGCCTTGTTGATTGCCCTGGTGACTGCTTCGATGTCGGTGATGGTGATGGCGCATCGCTTGTCTTTTCTCACTGTCGGTGTCTCGCATGCCTCACTCGCAGGTCTCGGCATTGCGGTAACGCTGGCTTTGCCTCTGTTGCCGACAGCCACCATCTTTGCTGTCGTCGTAGCCTTATTGCTGGCTCTGATGCCAAAGAAAAAAGGCATTTCCGAAGATGCCAGCACAGGCATGCTATTCGCTGGCAGCATGGCACTGGGGATTATTCTGATCTCCACGGCAGGCACCACAAAGATCGATCTGTTCGGTCTGTTGTTTGGCAACATCCTGACTATTTCGCCACTTGATTTGAGTTGGCTATATGTGCTCAGCGGCGTGATTTTAATGATTTTAATGCTCGCAGCGCGTTCCTGGTGGAGTATCGCCTTTGATGCCGTGACAGCCGATGCGTCCGGCTTACCTGTTTCAAGCCTGCGATTATTGCTCTATGGCATGGTTGGCTTAACGGTGATTCTCTGTGTCAAACTGGCCGGCATCGTATTAACTGCAGGTTTGATGATTCTACCTGCAGCCTGTGCATGGCTATGGGGACGTTCGCTGTTTAGCTTATGGATCTTGTCGCTTGCTTTTTCCCTCTGTGGCACACTGGTTGGTTTACTCTGGTCCTACGCCTACGAATGGCCGAGCGGTGCAACGGTTGTATTGGCCTTATGCCTGTTGTTTCTTATAAGCTGGAGTTTAAACTGGCTCAAACAGCAACTGACACAAGCCTAAATTAAAAACTTGAACGCTTTGATCGTTTTGATCGTTTTGATCACTTAAAAGGAACTTATTATGTCTAACCCACAACAGCCTGATCACCAACCGTCAGCTCATCAACGCCGCCAAGGCACCGTCGCCGGTATTGGCATTCGCATCTTAGCCAGTTGTTACGATGGTGTTATTTTACTCGGCATTGCCATGCTACTGGTCGGCATCCCGATTACTCTGAGTATCGAAATGCTCGGCGCAACACCGCCAAAATGGCTGCAGTATTTATTATTTCTGAGTGTTGCCTACGCGTATTTTGTTGGCTTTTGGGTCAAGGGCGGAGCCACAACCGGCATGCGTCCGTGGAAGTTAATGGTCGCCATGAGCGATACAGGGGAACCCCTGACATGGCTCACCGCATCCGTACGTTTTGCCATTCTGATGACCACCTGGCTAACCTTGAGCATGACGTTGTACTACATCAAAATTCAAGACACCGGCCACTTTTTGTTTTTTATTGCCGCAACCATACCTGCGGTGAGCTTAGTGGTGATGTTACTCAGTAAAGAGCGTGCGGCATTGCAGGATATTATTTCCGGATCCGGCGTATTTCGTGTGTCCAGTTAAGTTCCGAATGAGCTTTAAACGCTTCACTCGGATGATGCAAAAGCCGCATTAAAGCCCGGCACAAATGACCTGATTGCGGCCACCACCTTTGGCTTCATACAATGCTTTATCGGCCAACTGCAACAACTCACTGGCTTCATGTTTAAGCATCGGGGCAACCGTTGCAACACCCAAGCAGACCGTTACCATATCAAGGGCAACAACAGAATCTTCATGCGGCAATTGCAATGCTAGAATAGCCTTACGCATGCGTTCGGCCACTTTAATGGCTCCGCGCGCATGGGTGGCGGGCAACAGCACCACAAATTCTTCACCACCGAAACGTGCCACCAGATCCGTCGGACGTTGCAACTGTTCTTTGAGTGTGGAAGCAACCAGTTTCAGACATTCATCGCCGGCCAAATGGCCATAGCTATCATTGTATTGCTTGAAACAATCAATATCGATCATCAACAGCGATAGCGGTTCGGTTTCACGCATCGCCCGACTCCATTCTTTGGCAAAGGCTTCATCAAAATGGCGGCGATTGGCGAGATTAGTCAGACCATCCACCGATGCCAGGCGCTCTAGCTCGATGTAGGCAATAGCCAGTTTTTTCTTTTCCTGCTCCAGTTGCAGAATAGCGATTTCGCGTTCCTGATGTTCGATAAATGATTTTGTGTGATGCCGCAGTCGCGCCAACAATTCAATCTCGTGTGGCATTTTTACCATATAGTCATCGGCACCCTGCTTAAATGCTTCAGCTTTGACTTCCACACTATCGGTGCCGGAGAGCATCAACACCGGCACATCCGCAATCAGTTCATGGTGATTGTACTGATGCAACAATTCAAGGCCATTGATCTCCGGCATATGCAGATCCTGCAGGATCACCGTCGGCTGTACTTCCACAGCCATCGCGACAGCCAATGTCGCATTTTTACAAAAAACCAATGTAATATCACTGGCCGAAACAAGCATTTTCTGCAATGCCAGATTGACCGTATTCTGATCATCCACCAGCAATACGATCGATTGGAATTTCGTCATGCTTAAAATAACCAGGGCGCTTGCTGCAAATGTTTTTCCTCATAGCTACGGATTTCAGCCGAGCGAGCCAGCGTTAAGGCGATATCGTCCAGGCCGTTCAACAAACAATGTTTGCGGAATTCATCCACCTCAAACGAAAACACCTGACCCGACGGCATGCTCACCGTTTGCGCCTGCAGATCGATGGCCAGTGTGAAACCATCTTTCGCAGCACAGGCATTAAAGAGTGCATCCATTTGCGCATCCGATAATACAATCGGCAGAATGCCATTTTTAAAACAGTTGTTGTAAAAAATATCGGCAAAACTCGGCGCAATCACACAGCTAAAACCATCATCCAGAATCGCCCACGGTGCATGTTCGCGTGATGAACCGCAGCCGAAATTTTCGCGTGTTATGAGAATCTCAGCGCCCTTAAAACGGGCTTGATTGAGGATAAAGTCCGCCCGCTTGGGGCGATTCGTGCAATCCATGCCCGGCTCACCGTGATCTTCATAACGCCATTCATCAAACAGAAAAGGACCATAACCGGTGCGCTTGATGGATTTCAGAAACTGCTTGGGAATAATCGCATCGGTATCGACATTGGCGCGATCCATGGGTGCGACCAATGCGTTTAATGTTGTAAATGCCTGCATGTTTAACTCCAATCCCTGATATCAACAAAGTGGCCGGCAACCGCTGCCGCTGCCGCCATTGCAGGACTAACCAGATGTGTGCGTCCACCCATGCCCTGACGACCTTCAAAGTTACGATTCGATGTCGAGGCGCAACGTTCTCCCGGTTCCAAACGGTCGGCATTCATGGCCAGGCACATTGAGCAACCCGGATCACGCCATTCAAAACCGGCCTCACGAAAAATAACATCCAGCCCTTCCGCTTCCGCCTGCTGTTTCACCAAGCCTGAGCCCGGCACAGCCATGGCCAGCTTCACATTGCCAGCTACTTTTTTTCCATTCAACATGGCTGCAGCTTCACGAAAATCTTCAATGCGCCCATTGGTGCACGATCCGATAAACACTTTATCGATAACAATGTCTTGCAACGCTGTACCCGCCTTCAATCCCATATAGACCAGTGCTCTGTTCCAGCCTTCATGCTGCACATCATCACGCGCATCAACCGGATTCGGTACCGATGCGGTGATCGGCAACACCATCTCGGGGCTAGTGCCCCAGCTGACTTGCGGCGCAATATCTGCGGCATTAAATACTAATTCGTTATCAAACACCGCTTCGGCATCGGAATGCAAGTCCGTCCATGCCGCTGCAGCTTGATCCCAAACATCGCCTTTCGGCGCATAAGGACGACCCTTCACATAAGCAATCGTCACATCATCAACAGCCACCATGCCGCAACGCGCACCGGCCTCAATAGTCATATTACACAAGCTCATACGCCCTTCCATGGAGAGAGCACGAATCGCACTGCCGGCAAATTCAATGGCGTAGCCGGTACCGCCGGCTGTACCGATTTTACCAATAATATACAGCGCCACATCTTTGCCTGTGATACCCGCAGGCAACAGACCTTCAACCCGAATACGCATGGTCTTTGGTTGTTTTTGAATCAGGCACTGGGTGGCAAAGACATGTTCGACTTCGGATGTTCCGATGCCCATGGCAATCGAGCCAAAAGCACCGTGTGTTGATGTATGGGAATCACCACAAACCACCGTCATACCGGGTAAAATCAAGCCCTGCTCCGGCCCCATGACATGCACAACACCTTGGCGAATATCGCCCAAAGCAAACTCGGTAATGCCAAATTCCGCACAATTGGCATCGAGCGCTTCGACCTGGGTGCGTGAAATAGGATCAGCAATGCCCTGATCCCGGTTTTTTGTTGGCACATTATGATCCGGTGTCGCAACAGATGCGTTCACACGCCACGGCTTGCGGCCGGCCAAACGTAAGCCTTCAAAAGCCTGAGGGCTGGTCACTTCATGCACCAGTTGGCGGTCGATATAAAGCAACACAGAGCCATCATCGCTTTTTGATACGACATGCTGCTGCCAGACCTTTTCAAATAACGTTTTTGCCATCACCAACTCCCACCTTTCTTATCTCAAAAACGGGCATTGTAGCCATCTTGGTTCAATCAGGCGAATTTACAAAACCAGCGAGTCATTTCAACAAGCCTATCGTATGCATGAGAACACGGAGAAAAACTCAGCTCAATTGCTTTTGAAAGCAGCATAGCTATGCTGCGCCTTCGCAGCTGAACGGAGGTGATATGTCCATCAAATCGGATAAGTGGATTCGTAAAATGGCGCAAGAGCAAG
>CAYOTF010000028.1:0-13992 GCA_964406805.1 uncultured Zetaproteobacteria bacterium
AGCACGGATCTCTCCACTACCCCCTCAAGGTAGCGTGTCTACCAATTTCACCACTCCGGCAAAAGGTCGGTCATATTAGAATTGAGCGTTGCAGTGTCAAGGAGGTATTGACTGCAGCTTAAGGCAATTAGATTAAAATAACTACTGGCTAGTTATGCATCGACCATGCGACGGCTGGACGGGGTATCGATTTGCATTGGTCTTAAACCCAGCTTACTAAACAAGGCCTGATCATTTTCGGCATCCTGATTGCCGGTGGTGAGCAGTTTTTCGCCGTAAAAGATCGAATTGGCTCCGGCTAGGAAACATAACGACTGCATCTCCTCAGACATCACTTCGCGACCGGCGGAGAGGCGCACATGCGAGGTCGGCATGGTAATGCGGGCAATGGCGATGGTGCGAATGAATTCAAAATTATCCAATGTGGCGGCAAACTGCTCATCATCAGCGACCGGTGTACCTTCGACTTTCACCAGCATATTCACCGGCACCGATTCCGGATGCGGATTCATGTGCGCCAATTGCGCCACTAAGCCAGCCCGATGACGACGTGTTTCGCCCATGCCGACTATGCCGCCACAGCACACACTCATGCCATTGGCACGCACATGTTTTAAGGTGTCGAGACGCTCATCATAGCTACGCGTGGAAATGATTTGTTTGTAATATTCTGGATCGGTATCGAGATTGTGATTGTAATAATCCAGCCCGACCGCTTTCAAACGCGCCGCCTGATCGGCATTGAGCATGCCGAGTGTGGCGCAGGCTTCCATGTCCATGGCCTTGATTTCCACAATCATGTCGCAGACCAGATCAAAAGCGCGGCCTTTGGGTTCGCGCCATGCAGCTCCCATACAAAAACGTGATGCGCCTTTTTCTTTGGCGATTTTGGCGGCTTTCATCACTTCATCTTTTTTCATCAGCAGTTCGGATTCCACCTCGGTAGTGTAACGTGAGGACTGCGGGCAATATTTGCAATCTTCCGGACAGCCACCTGTTTTGATGGACAGCAAAGTGGAGAGCTGCACTTCATTGGCATCGAAGTTTGCCCGATGGGCTTGTTGAGCGCGCCACATCAAATCATTAAAGGGCAGCTCAAACAAGACCTCAATTTCATCTACCGTCCAATCGTAACGCATGCCATTCTCCTTGATATAAAACACCGCCTGTAAACCACAGGGTGGCGAAGGGTAAACGGCTTTGATTCATTCAGCAATGCGCCCAAAAGGACGGTAAAACATAGCTATAATGCGCTTGCCTTGGTTTTAAGCCTGCGTTAGCGGCTGCAGATCGAGTAAGGCGGATAGATCAATCAGGCCTTGTTGCACATAAGCATAGGTGTCATCGACGCTTTGTTTTGTTTTGCCGTTGAGCGTCTGCATGCTCTCAAGGATATCGCGGGCTTGTGCAAAACCTTTTTCGATACCACTTTGCACATTCTGAAATAAACGTGCTTTGGAGCGCTGTTCGTTGAGCGGCACATCTGCCTGCGCAGCTTCTGCGCGGCCAATGATCTGGGTAGCAAAGCTTAAAATACGTTCAGCCGTAGCTTTAGGGCTCATATCCTGGCCGGATTCGATGGCCTTTTTTATGGCTCCATCGCCAAGATAAGGAGCAAACTGGGCGTTGATCTTTTCCAGGGCAGATTGAAGAATTAATGCAGTGGGATCATTTCTTGCACTGAAATCGATTGATGAGACAGCACGGATGGGCAGGGAGCCGGTCAAGGAAACATTATTGTTTTTCTGAGCACCTGTTGTCGCCGGCGGCAGCAATTTGCTGAGATCAATGTTGGAAATACCGGATGACATAGCAACCTCCCGTGAGCTTTAGCCTTTTAAATCTATCGCATAAACTGGCTGCAACATAAACATCACCATGGCTCTTATGACTGAAAGTTTCTACACTGCGCGCACGGAGTGGCTTGGATGGTCGCGGCAGGGAGCAATCTCTGACGAGGAAAGTCCGGGCTGCACAGGGCAGAGCGCCGGATAACGTCCGGTAAGGGTGACCTTGGGACAGTGCCACAGAGAATAGACCGCCGGTTTCTGTTGATTCCGGTAAGGGTGAAACGGTGCGGTAAGAGCGCACCGCCCCGGCTGGTAACAATCGGGGGCACGGTAAACCCCGCTCGCAGCAAGGCCAAATAGGAAAGCGCCAAGCGTGGCCCACGTTTGCTTTCGGGTAGGCTGCTTGAGCCTGTCAGTAATGGCAGGCCTAGAGGAATGATCATCGCCGCTCGCCTGTAAGGGATGAGCGGAGACAAAACCCGGCTTATAGAGCCACTCCGTATTTAATCTTGAGTCGTCAGCCGTTAGTCTCGGCCTACGATGGAGGCACGATTTTATTATGAGTTTGAGTTTTTCAGATGCAGCCAAAGCCAAAAAACTGCGCGAATATTTTAATCGTCATGGACGTATTTATATTGTGGTCGATGCCACCCAGGATGATGTACTGGTACCGGAGAGCTTGAGCGGTGATCCGGCTTTGCGCCTGGTACTCAATATGCGCATGCCGCAGATTATCCGCATTAACGATGATCGGATTGATTCCGATTTTTCGTTTTCCGGCCAAATATTCTCCTGCCAAATCCCCATGCATACAATCTGGGCGGCCTATTTACCCGAAGGCGAACTCGAACAGGGCATTATCTGGGATGATAGTGTGCCGGAAATGATCAAGGCAATAGTGCAGTCGGTGCGCAGTAATATGTCCGATGAGGGTGTGCGGGAATTGCACGATAAGAAGACGGAGAAGGCGAAAAAAGCGGGTATTTCTCTTGCTTCAACGATTACAGTCATTGATGGCGGCGGAAAAGGATCGCCTGAAAAAACGAAAAACGAACGTAAAACCAATCACTTGCGCGTGGTGAAATAATGTTTAAACAATGCATTAAATGGGTTGTCGTCGTTTTATGTCTGCTCGCTGCCCAGCCAGCCGTTGCAGCCGATACACGCATGCAAGTGAATGTAGTAGCCGCAACCGAGCACGTTGAAGTGCGTTGGTTGCATGCAAATGTACGCAAAGCTGCCAATTTGGCGTTGCCACAGCTATGGGCTCGGATTATTCCAAAGTCATCACAACGCTTGATTCCGAAGCGGGTGAAAGCGATTCGCTTCTTGGAAAAAGCCAGCCCGACCAAGACAGGTGTACGCATTAGTTTTAACGCCAAACGAGTCATGCTGTATCTGAAAAAAAACAATCTACCCTATATTGCACAGCCACCTGCCTTGAATATCGTGATTCAACTGTATAATCAGGCCGGTCGCCCCATGAGGCAGAGTGCAAATGCCTTGCTCGGTGATGCAGCCCGTATGGCCGTGCCGTTGGGCTATCGGCTCGATGATCAGGGTGCATCGCTGGTATTACTATGGCGATGGCTGGATAATAAACAGGTCAGCCTGAGCCTGCGTGGTAATTCAAAGCTGAATGAGTTTTCTGAAACGCGGCGATTATCCGGTGTTGATCCGCTGAAACAATTAAAACCATGGTTGCATGATGTGCTGTTGCAAGCGCGTGATGCATACGCGGAAGCGGAGCCAACTCAAACCAAGCCCCTGATAAGTAAATCTATCGCGACCGGGTCAATATCAGCTCAAATGGCACCTCAAGTGGCACCTCAACTCGCAAGCCCTGCCTTGCAAACGGGAGGCCCTGCATTGATGACACAACCCGCGCTCACAAAACCGGCAGTTGAATTGAAACTGAGTGTACAGCGTCCCGCATCGCTGGCCGATCAAGTGCTATTTGAACAGGCTTTACAGCACGACCCACGTATCTTAAACCTCTCCTTGCTCCAGGCAGATCAAGAAGGTCAGCAATATCGTCTGCAATTGAAAGGTTCGGATGACCAATGGCTGACGCTCTGGTTTGCGCGCCGAGGCATGGCACTCACGCCGACAATTGAAGGCTGGGTGGCGCGTTAGCTCTCCCATGGTGCAAGATCGTATCCTTAATATTCCCAATGTGCTGACGCTGGCGCGTATCCTGATTACGCCGTTCATTATTTATGCAATTATTGAACATCAGCCTGTATTGGCGTTGATTTTAATGGCCGTTGCCGGTGTGACCGATATGCTGGATGGGGCGATTGCGCGTTATTTCAATCAGCGCAGCACGGTCGGTGCATACATGGATCCAATGGCAGACAAGTTGTTGTTGATCAGCACCATTGTCACCCTATACGCCATTGATCAAATTCCGCTGTTCCTGTTTCTCGCTGTCATATTTCGCGATGTGATTATTGTACTCGGTGCGATTGCCTATGAAATGGTCACCCATAAACTCAAAATCCCGCCCAGTATTGCTTCAAAAATCACCACCTTTTTGCAAATCACGCTGGTTCTGACTGTGTTATCGGATATGGCCTGGCAATTTCCGGGGGCAGAGGTGTTACTGGTTTCAGTCTGGCTGACCTTCGCCTTTACCTGCATTTCCGGCATTCAATATATGGTGGTGTGGATGCTCAAGGCCATCGCCGACGAAGGCCGTTAATGCCCGCCTCAAAACACCAATTGCGTTTGCGCTTGGATATTCCGCATACTCATGATTACGGCACCTGGCTCAGGCATGCCGGTGTTAAAGATGCCTGCAATCGATTGGCGCTATGGAGTGTGCATGGTGGCCGCTTGTGGTTAAATTCAGATAGTGCGGCAGGAAAAAGTCATCTGCTGCGCACCCTGACGACAGAATATGTGAACATGTCCTTGCTTGATGCTGCAGATGATGATGAGAGTAATAGCTGGCAGCTGGCGCAGCAGTGGGAAAAACGTATGGCGGGGCAATCGTATTGGTTAATCGATGTGCGAGCCGGTGCCATGCCGGTTAATCTTGCTCATGCCTTGTTTCATTTGTTGGAACGTGGGCGCGATCAGCAGCGTTCGGTTGTCATTGCCTGGCGCGGCGATGTAGAAACGCTGCCGCCGGAGCTTTCCTCGCGCTGGTTGGCAATGGAAAAAATTGCCTTGTGCCCACCGGCAAGCGATGCCGACTTGTTGCAGATTCTGCGCTCAAGTGCAGGCAACTTGCAGTGGGATATTCGTGAGCAGGTCTTGCAAGCCATGTTGATTTATTTGCCACGTCAGTTGGATGTGTTGGTGGCAGCTTTAAACGAATTGGAAGCTTTATCGTTTGAACAAAAACACAAACCGGGGCCTGCATGGGTAAAACAGCAACTTATGCGTATCGCTGAAGGTTGAGCGCTGAGAGATCACATCCGCGTCTAATGGGGTGATTTTTGAGCTTCGCGTCGGTAGGTTGATAAGCGCTTGCGCCAGCCGGGTAACCAGCGTTGTTCATTGCGCTGCGCTGGCGATAACGACACCCGCCGCGTTAACATGGCATCGGCAGCATCGGCAAAGGCCTGAATAGCAATCAGACCGGATTGATTCACCTTCATCTGCTCCAGTACTTGCAGCAAGCCCCAGCCCTTGCCCTGATAACGCTCGTTCAGGCTGATACCTTCACCTTTAAAGTTCACATAATCCATCAATACATAGAACCCCATGGGTGAGCCCGCAACGTATTCAAATTGGCTGCGGATATGATCCTGTGCAGCCGCATCCACTGTGAGGAGTAAACTTGGCAGACTTGCATGCAAGCGTTGTTGCATAAAGCGGGCTTGCAGCGCTTTGCTGTGGATTAAAAAGCTGCGCAAAGCTTGCATCTGTTTGCAATCATAAGCGGCTAGAAATGCGGCTCTGTTTTTCCAGGGATTCGCTTGATCGGGTTTGTCGGCAAGCCAACCGGGCAGGCGGGCACCGTGCTGTTGCATAAAAATCAGCAGGGCGGGAAAACTTTCGTTGAATACTTTTTTTGTGCCTGCCGGATACCAGATGAAATGACCAATGCCGAGGGATGCAAATTCCTCGCCTTTATTCCAGCTCGTCAGGCAAGCGTTTTTTGAGGCACACTCATTTTGAAAAATAAGGCTCGCCGATTGAGTCAAGTGTGCTTGTTCGAGACCTGTCGCTTCATTGCTGCCTGCTTGTGCAGTCGATAAAAACAAGGGGAGTAATAAAACTCCCCCCATATATTTCATCCAAAGCTGCATTTAGAATTTATAGTTAATGCCGAGAGAAATAACAGGATAAAATTTAAAGTTATTTAGCGAGTCATCCAGTTTTTTCTTTTCTGCGGCAATATTGCTTCCAAGCAGAGCCTGAGCCGTTGGATTAGCGAGAGATTTGCTGGTGGTCAGCGTGGTTTTGGGTTTACCTTGATAGAGCGCACCGAGCTCAAAGCTGAAACCCAAAGGGCTGCCTGCAGACACGGAATCACCCCAGCCAATGCCGAGATAAGGTGCAAATTTATTAAAATCGACGGTTCCGTTCACAGAGCCAATGTTGGCAGTGTTATAGACAGTGTTATTAATCGTAAAATTCTGAGCCACACTCGGTACACCGGTAACATTGAACTTGTTACCATTGTAATACAGGCCAGCGCTTATTCTGAATTTACCTGCGAAGGGGTACAGGTCAGCCAGAATACCAGCTGAACGCAGTTTTAGAGCGGCATCATAGCGAACCGTCGTATCGGTAATAGTTTTGTTGTAATTAAATCCGTTTAACTGCAAACGCGCATTGAGCAGCATCGGCACCACATTGGTCACCACTTCTCCGCTGATACCCAAGGTCGATGCTTTGATACCCACTGCAATATCCCCTGCCTGTGCATTTGTTCCGACAGCTGCAATGCAAAGCAATGCAGCAGGCATGATCCATTTTAATTTCATATTCCCATCCTTAGGCAGACTGTTTGATAGTCCAAATTATTTATTAGCTGGCGGCATTATAAGAAGCGTTTGATTGCTGTCTTCTACTTTGATGAGACAACACTGCTCCTGCTACTTATCCGTCAGCCAGGCATCGAGTCTTTCCAACGCACGATCTGAAACCGAACGCCTGCGCTCGGCGCGTGAAAAGCGGCGTTTTCCTTCACGTTTTTTGCCCGGTGGCAACAGACCAAAATTGATATTCATGGGCTGAAATCCAGCCACCTGTGTTTGTGAGATGTGCGCCAGCAATGCACCGTGAGCAGTATCCTCAGGTGGTCTATCTGGTTCTTCTCCCCTGGCCATGGCTGCTAAAAACCGGCCAGCCATGAGCCCCATGGAAGCTGATTCGACATAACCTTCAACACCGGTAATTTGGCCGGCGAACAGAATGCGGGCATCGGATTTCAGACGCAGTGTGCCATCAAGCAGAGCCGGTGATTTGATGAAGGTGTTGCGATGCAAAGAGCCAAGCCGAAAAAACTCGGCATGTTCCAGGCCGGGAATCATCCTGAATACCCGCTTCTGCTCACCATACGTCATCTTGGTTTGAAAGCCGACCATATTTAATAACGACCCCATACGGTTATCACGGCGCAACTGAACCACGGCATAAGCCTTTTCACCTGTTTCCGGATGATCGAGCCCGACCGGTTTCATAGGACCAAAACGGGGGGTATCTTCACCACGCTCGGCCATTTCTTCAATCGGCATGCAGCCTTCGAAAAAAGGAATATCTTCAAAATCCTTGAATGCAACTTTCTCCGCATCAACCAGCTCTTTGATAAACGCCTTGTACTGCTCAGCATTCATTGGGCTATTGAGATAATCACCAGCTTCACCCTCTGCGACATTTTTATCGTAGCGGTTTTTCCAGTAGCAGATGTCCATATCGATCGATTCCGCATCGAGTACCGGCGCAATGGCATCGAAAAACATCAACCGATCTTCACCGGTCAAGCTGCGAATCTGATCGTAGAGGGCATCGGAGGTTAAGGGGCCGGAGGCGATCAGCAACAAACCATCGTCGGGCAGCTCAGTGACTTCCCCTTCGATGAATTCAATCAACGGTTCGGCTTTAAGCTTTGCGGTGACCAGTTCTGCAAACTGTTCCCGGTCCACCGCCAGCGCCGTGCCGGCCGGAATACGCGCCTGATCACCGCAGGCCATAATCAACGAATCCATGCGGCGCATTTCTTCATGCAATAATCCGACTGCATTTTCCAGATGGTCGGCACGGAACGTATTGGAGCAAACCAGCTCAGCGCAATGACCTGTATTGTGGGCGGGTGTCATCTTAACCGGCCGCATTTCATGCAGGCGCACGGCAATGCCACGTTTGGCTAGCTGCCATGCAGCTTCCGAGCCGGCCAGGCCCGCGCCAATAATTGTTACTGTTTCAGAGGGTTTGGGGAGTTTTTCAGTCATGCCGCGAAGCTAGCTTTCAATCGGCTTGTAGAACAGGTCGATGTGATCAAGAGCCTCATTCTACGCCCGGAATCAGCCCCTTGTGCTTATAGCGATCCAGCATAGTCGCATTGCCCATCAGGCCTCCGCTATGGATATACAGAATAGTACCGTTGGTATTTTCCACATGTTGAAGCAAACAATGCCACATTGGACAAGCATAGAGTAGGTCAAATTCGATGCCTGCAGTCTTCAACTCGTGATAGATCGCCAACAATTCTGGGTAGGGTTTGGCAAAATGGTATTTTTTACTGGTCTCAAGAATGTGCAGGTTTCCAGGCATCGTCCCCAAACGACTCATTTGGCGGATAAGATAGGCTTTATCACCCACGCAGGCTGTGCTTAACACATTGCTCTGCGGCAAAGCTTGAGCGAGATAAAAGGCCGTTGTACCGGTGCCGGATGGCGTAACAAGCTGCACCTGTTCAATGCCTTCGGTGTGCTGCCATCGTGCAATCTCGTGTGCCAGTTGCTCAATGCCCGCCTGAGCCATCGGATCAGCACCGCCTTGAGGTACAACGATCTGCGCTGCGTCACTGTTTGAGTGCAGCGCATCAACAGCGTGTTGATAGTCAGCATGGCTAACTTCGTGCAACTGCATACCGAGCTGCAAGGCGATATTCAAATTACCACCAGGGGCTGCTTTGATATGTGCAGGCAATATTTTTGTTGTGTAATGAAACTGCCAGCCTTTGCGCTGGCACAGAGCCGCAAGCGAGAGCATGGCATTCGATTGTGTGCCGCCATAGGAGATGATGGCTTGATAGCGGTCAGCAGATGTGTGTACGAGAGTATACAATTTACGGTATTTGTTACCGCTTAGCAGTGGATCAATCTGATCATCGCGTTTGACAAAAAATTCGCGTCCATGAAACATAAAACGTTCGACAATAGAATGATCTGTATGCATTGCTTTTTTTAAGAGCCTCGTAACGCTTTAACGTTACCGCTAAAACGGACAAGCATGATCCATTCGCGTTTCTTCATCCAAGCTTGCATCGGCAGAGCATAGCCAAGACATGCCGCCGAAGTACAGCGCGGCTTGCGGAGAAGCACAAGCAGTTTCATACTGGCTGAATGCGATATATATTACTTTTTACCTTGTGCAGCCTGATGCCGATGTCGGCGATGGCTGAAACATCATCACCTGCAGGTACACGCATCAATCTCAGTGCAACATCGAGCATGCATGTGCCGAATGATGAGTTGGTGATCAACTTCCGGGTTGAGAAAGAAGGCATTGATGTTCAGGCGATTCGGAACAAGGTGAATAAAATAACCCATGCCATTCAAACACGCTTAAAGCATGAAACCGGTGTGCAGTTTAAAACGCTCAGTCGTTCGATGCAGCCGGTTTGGAAGAACTCACCCAATCAACCGCGTCGGCGCACCGGTTGGCGCATGCTTCAAACAGGGCAAATCATTAGCCAAAAGCTCGCTGCTGTGCCGGCATGGCTCGATGCCATTGAATCTTCTGGAGCACATTTATCCAGCTTGCAATTTCGTTTGAGTGTGGAAACCGCATCAAAACAGCAGGATCAATTGCGTCTTCAGGCTATTGCGTCGTTTAAAGAGAAAGCAGCCGTAATCACGCAAGGATTGGGAGGCAAGAGTTTTCGTGTGATGCGCTTAAATACCACCAGTCAGGCACCGCAACCGCGTATGTATCGATCCGAAATGGCAATGATGGCTCGCTCATCGGCTGCGCATGCGCCCTCGCTTGCGGCCGGCGAAGGAAAACTCAGCGTGATCGTGAGTGGTGAGATTGAGACAGCCTTTATCGATTTCCCAAGCCATCAATGATTGGAGAAACCCCTTTATATTTTATGACTTTTAAACGCTATTTCCTTGACCCTTTGCGGCAGCAGGTGCAGTTTTCTCGACCTTTTTAAAATCCTTGTGGGTGCAATGAATCGACTATGAAATTAACCGGCGCAGAAATTTTAGTAGAATGTTTAAAACGTGAAGGCGTGGATACCGTGTTTGGCTATCCGGGTGGCGCAGTGCTGCCTATTTATGATGCGATATTTAAACAAGATTATTTCAAACATTATTTGGTGCGTCATGAGCAAGGCGCATTGCATGCCGCCAATGGTTATGCACGCGTGGCCAAAAAGTGTGGTGTGGCGCTGGTCACATCAGGACCTGGCGCGACCAATGCCGTGACCGGCCTGGCCGATTCCTATTCCGATTCGATCCCAACGGTTTGTTTTTCCGGCCAGGTACCGACCCACTTGATTGGTAACGATGCGTTTCAAGAAGCCGATGTGGTTGGACTAACACGCTCTGCCACCAAACATAACTTCCTGGTCAAACGAGTCGAAGACCTGGCTTTGGTAATCCGCCAGGCTTTTCACATTGCCACCACCGGCCGCCCCGGCCCTGTACTGGTCGATATCCCCAAGGATGTCAGCAACAATATTTGTGAATTTATCTGGCCGGAAGAAGTGAATATCCGTTCCTATCAACCGGTTGTATCGGGACACCCCGGCCAAATCAAAAAAGCGGTGCGACTGATGGCACAGGCCAAGCGTCCGATGTTGTACACCGGTGGTGGTGTGATCAATTCTGCGGGTGGCTCGATCTTGTTGAAAGAGCTGGCGCATCGTTTGAACACCCCTGTTACCAATACCCTGATGGGGCTCGGCGGCATTGCCTTTGATGATGAACATTTTGTTGGTATGCTCGGTATGCACGGCACCTATGAAGCCAATATGGCGGTCTCGCACTGTGATGTGTTAATTGCTGTCGGCTCCCGCTTTGATGATCGGGTGACCGGCCGTCTGGAAGCCTTTGCGCCGGATGCGACGATTATTCATATTGATGTGGATCCTTCTTCGATTTCCAAAAACATTCACGCTCACGTGCCGATTGTTGGTGATGTAGCACATGTGTTGAGGCAGTTACTCGATGAGATTGAACGCAAACATATTGAACAGAATCAGGATGCCCTGAGCCTGTGGTGGGAACAGATTGATGAATGGCGCGCAAAAGATTCGCTCGGTTTTGAACAGCCTGTTGAAGGCCCGATTAAACCGCAGACAGTGATTCGCCGTGTGCATGAGCTGACCGACGGCAATGCGATTGTGGCCACCGATGTGGGTCAGCATCAAATGTGGACAGCACAGCATTATGGTTTCCGTGAACCCAACCGCTGGCTTACATCCGGTGGGCTCGGCACCATGGGCTACGGCTTACCGGCAGGAATCGGTGCGCAAGTCGCAAAACCCGATGATAAAGTCGTGGTATTTACCGGCGATTCATCCATTCAGATGTGCAGTCAGGAATTCTCTATGGCCTTTCAGTATAATTTACCGGTGGTGGTGATTATTCTTAACAACGGCTACATGGGCATGGTGCGCCAATGGCAGGAAATGTTTTATGAGTCGCGTTATTCGCACTCGTATTTTGATTCCTTGCCCGATTTTGTGAAATTGGCCGAAGCTTACGGGGGGCTTGGTTTGCGCGTCGATAAGCTGGAAGAGTTGGATGCCGCATTGAATATTGCGTTGAATACAAACGACCGCTTTGTGATTCTGGATGTGGCGATTTCGAAAGAAGAAAATGTATACCCTATGGTGCCTTCCGGTGCCGCAATCAATGAGATGGTGTTGTCATGAGGCATACGATTACAGTCTTGGTAGAAAACGAGTTTGGTGTATTGACCCGCGTGGCCGGTTTATTTTCAGCCCGTGGTTACAATATCGAAACTCTGAATGTGGCTCCGTTGCAGGATCATACGGTCAGTCGTATGACGCTGGTGACGCGTGGTGATGAACGTATTATCGAGCAAATCAAAAAGCAACTGAACAAATTAATTCCAGTCATTAAAGTGGAAGATATTTCGCATGCGGTGCATTTGGAGCGTGGCATGTTGATGGTCAAGGTGCAGGCCGATGCCGATCATCGTGATGCACTGTTGGCGCTGATTGAGAAGCATGATGCTAAAATTCTCGATGATCATCCCGAGAGTCATAGCATTTTTGAATTTACCGGTCAGGTGGAATTGCTCGATGATATTCTGATTGAGATGGAAGCCTTTAGCATCATCGAAACCACCCGTACAGGGCCGCTGGGCATGCGTCGTGCAGCCGATGGCTTTACTGTCGAATAGAGGCTGCGAGTTTTCTCAACGGCAACCGGAAGTGTTATCGATTAACCGCTTGATCCATGTGCAGCCTTAGTCCGGATTATTCATGAATCGCTGACGGCTTTGATGAGTTTTAGCAAATGTTCGGGAGCGAATGGCTTTTGTAGAAAATTCAGTTTGCCAATCAGGTTATGTACGCTACGCCCGGAGATAACAATGGTTTTAACTTCCGGTGCCAGCTCGCTTACCTGTTGGTGCAATTCGAAGCCATTTAATTTGGGCATATTATAATCGGTGATTAATACGGTGGGCTCGAGGTTTTTCTCTTTCATGTGATCGAGTGCTTCCACCGGGCAGGGGAAGGCATGTACGCGATAGCCTTCGTTGACAAGTAAAAAAGAGAGAAACTCACACATGTCCAAATTATCGTCGACGATATAAATAAGCACTGAAAGAACCCCTTCACCTATGATGTTGTTAGTTATATAGATGAATGTTTCAAAATTGTCAACTTTTTGGCGCTTTGCCTACCTCGTGTCCTCGCTCTTTTGAATAGCTGCAACAGTTGTGAATGATCCGAGCACAAGGAACAGCCCCTGTGGTTTGCGTTGTATTTCATGCTGAAGAATTATATCTGGAGTTGCTGTTTTATACGTCTGCGCTTCAGTCGGCCATGCTGGATCATCATTGCTAATGAGCCGGCCTGTGTAGGCTTTGAGTTGAGGCAGCATTGCCTTGAGCGAACGATCAGATCGCGTAAACACCAGAATGGCATCGAAAGCATCCATGGCGAGTGAATCCAGCAAAGCTGGCAGAGAGGCTAACAAGGCTTCGATGGCATGATTGTTATGTGCCGCATCAAGCCAGACATTGGCCTCCCCGATATGCATCTGCTGCAAACGCCCCGGGATCTGGCATTGAACAATCGCTTGTTGCGCAGCACTCAGATCAATGGCCGGAAATTCAGCTTGCAGATGTTCGATAGCTGCATAAGCCAGTGACGCATTCATGCGCTGATGTATCCCTGTCGCGATCAGATTCTGCCATACTGTCGGAGCGACAGAACAAAACGAAACACCTGCATGAAAAGCACTCAGGACTTGTGCCACTTCAGTGCTTTGCGGGGCACTGATGCAATACTCGCAGCCTGCCATGGCATGAGCTTTTTCGGCTGCAATTTCAGTTACCGTATCACCCAGCCAGTTTTGATGATCGAGAGCAATGGGAGTGATCAGTGCCATGCTTGCTGCAACTGCAGTGGTGGCATCCAAACGCGCCCCAACACCGGCTTCAAGAATTTCCACATCGACGCGGGCTTCGCTGAATTGTTTGAGTGCCAGAGCGGTGGCCGTTTCAAAATACGAAGCCCCTGCCTCAATCGCTATGGGCATGAGCAATTTCATGCCCTGCCAGAGCTGTGCGGTTGCAGCAGGTGTACCATTGATGCGGATACGTTCGTTGAAGGCTAAGATATGCGGTGATGTATAAAGGCCTACCTTGAAACCACAAGCTGTCAGTGCTGCGGCCAACATAAATGCAGTTGAACCTTTGCCATTGGTGCCAGCGATGCGAATACGCAGCCGGGGCCGATGCAGATCGAGCGGGGATAGCAGCTTGAGCAGGCGCTCATGCCCCGGCTTGTAATCCCTGTCCGCAGATGGAT
>CAYOTF010000028.1:14031-19408 GCA_964406805.1 uncultured Zetaproteobacteria bacterium
CAATGTCCGCAGGTTTGCTGTTCATTGACTCTAGACCCTTGCTGCTGGCTCGGAACTATGCGTTTTGACGATAAGGCCGGTCACTCAGATGAGTTAACAGCGTGGCAAGGTGATCACGAAATTCACGGCGATCGATAATGGCATCAACCAAACCTTTTTCGAGCAAAAACTCCGATCGCTGGAAGCCTTCGGGTAAGGTTTCACCGACCGTTTCCTGAATCACGCGTGGCCCTGCAAAGCCAATCAAGGCCTTGGGTTCGGCTAAAATAACATCACCCAACCAAGCGACTGATGCGGATACTCCGCCCATGGTCGGATCAGTCAGCAGACAGATAAAAGGCAAACGTGCATCGTTTAATTGATTGACGGTCGCAGATGTTTTGGCCATTTGCATCAGCGATAGCACACCTTCCTGCATGCGTGCGCCACCGGATGCGGTGATCAGCAAATACGGGCACTGACGCTCCAGAGCATGCTCCATGCCGCGTACAATCTTTTCGCCAGCCACCGAGCCCATGCTGCCGCCCATGTATCCAAACTCAAAGATGGAACTGGAAATGGTGCGACCATGAATGTCACCGATATAGTTGCGAATGGAATCTTCAGGGCCGGTTTTTTTATCGGCGGCTTTGATGCGGTCACGGTATTTTTTCTGATCTTTAAAGTTCAGCGGATCTTTTGAGCGCAGCTCGCTATCCATTTCTTCCAGACTTTCCGGGTCAAACAAAACCTCAGCACGCGCGCCAGCGGGCATGCGCAAATGATGATCGCACTTTTGACAGACCATGGCATTGCGATCCAGATCTTTATTATACAGCGCTTCAGAACAGCTCGGACATTTTACCCACAAGCCTTCCGGTGAACCGGAATCCGTGGATTTCAGGATATTCTTTGGCGCTTCAATCAGGCGTGTAAACCAACTCATACGAGTACCTCTATGTTTTCAATGCTGCTTAAACGTGCAAAATATCGTCTTGCCGCAACATGCGTAAATCTGGCACATCCAACTCGGCCACTTCATCAATAATGATTTTTAGCGACTCCGGTTTCATGTGATACAGATAGATCGGAACACTACCAAGTTGTTTCAACTTTTTCAGATCCTTCATCAGACCCTGCGGAGTCATGTGGCCGCTGATGTCGGCCAGAAACTGATTGGCGTTGGTAAACGAGCAATCGATAATAATACCTTGCAGATTATTTTGCGCGCTGGCGATCTCCCAAAGGCGATCAGTATTACCCGTATCAGCGCTGTAAATAAATTGTGTGTCGTGCTGATCCAGCAAAAAACCAGTGCAAGGAACCGGATGATTCACCGTGATGGGTGTGATGCGGACAGCATCAATGTCAAACGGCATTTCCGACTCAATATCGTGCAGCTTGAGAATACCATCCGCACTGTTGGGAATGGCTGTAAAATCCGGCCAGATATGGCCGTTGAGAAAATGATCACGCAAGATTTGATTGTTCACAGCCAG
Organism: uncultured Zetaproteobacteria bacterium; assembly: GCA_964406805.1. Lineage (GTDB taxonomy): Bacteria > Pseudomonadota > Zetaproteobacteria > Mariprofundales > Mariprofundaceae > Mariprofundus. The sequence goes on from CAYOTF010000028.1 coordinate 15,510, forward strand.
CGCATGAATGGTAATGTTTTTATTCTCGATTGAGCCGCTACTAAAGCGTTTGACCGAACGGTTATCGGCCATAAACGCGATATCCTTGATGTGATCGAGATGCGTATGCGAAACACAAATATGCCGGATACGATGTTGCTCCTCCAGTGTTAAGACGGAAGCAGGAGAGCCTGCATCGAGTAAAATAGAGTCGTTGAGCAGAAATGAAGTGAGTCGAAAACCGACTTGTTCACCGCCATAACAGCCCAATACCCGTAAGCGCATTATGACTCGACAGCCTTGCGCATGTTGGCGGCAGATGCTGCTAAAGCTGCGCGGATCGTGGTTTTATCGCTGCCACTGTCGCTGGCTGCTGCGATATGCGCCACAAAGTGACTGCCGACCACCACCCCATCTGAAAATTGTGCAACCTGTGCAGCCTGCTCGGGTGTTTTTACACCAAAGCCGACACATACGGGCATATCGCCAGAGATCTGTTTGATATGATTAACTTTCTCATGGATCGTCTGCATATTACCCATATCCGCACCGGTAATACCGGTCAGCGAAACATAATAAATAAAGCCACTACCATAATCACAGGCCAATTGAATGCGTTCATCGGTCGATGTTGGAGAGAGCAGCAAAATACGGTCAAGCCCGTTATCGTTCAGGGCAGTATCGCAGACTTGGCCTTCTTCGGGTGGAATATCGACAATCAATACACCATCGACTCCGGCAGCCTTGGCACGCTGTGCAAAGCGATCAAAGCCCATCGCGTAGGGCACATTGGCATAACCCATCAGCACAATGCCGAGATCAGGATTGGCTGCCCGCACGATAGCAGCGAGTTCAAACACATCTGCAATATGTGTACCCGCCGCCAAGGCACGTTCGCTGGCCGCCTGAATCACCGGACCATCAGCCATGGGATCAGAAAATGGCATGCCGATTTCTAAAATATCGCTTTCTTCGGCCAGCGCCAACAACAGCTCTTTGCTGGTCTCGATATCCGGATCGCCGGCAGTCAAATAGCTTACCAGAGCGCTGCGGCCTTGCTGTTTGCAGCGTTCAAAGACTTGCGTCAAACGTGAAGTGTTGCTGGAAGCGTCTGTGCTGACACTCATGATTCATCCTCCATCCAGCCCAGATGTTTGAATACGGTGTTCATATCTTTATCACCACGACCGGATAAATTAATCAATACAATTTCATCCGCCGACATCGATTTGGCGATACGTACTCCGGCAGAGATGGCATGGCTCGATTCAAGAGCTGGAATAATACCTTCGCTGCGAGTGAGCAATTGCAATGCTTCAAGTGCTTCAGCATCGGTCGCTGCATCGAGTTCCAAACGCCCTTGCTCAAGCATATACGCCAGTTCAGGACCGACACCGGGATAATCGAGGCCGGCTGAAATGCTGTGTGTGCCTTGCACTTGCCCTTCATCATCTTCGAGTAAAAAGGTTAAATTACCATGCAAAATGCCGGCTTTGCCTGCCGCCAATGAGGCGGCATGTTTCCCACTCTCCAAACCAAGGCCTGCCGCTTCCACGGCCACCAAACGAACCGATTCATCATCACGGAATGGATGCAATAAACCCATCGCATTGGAGCCGCCGCCGACACAGGCAACGGCCACATCCGGTAAACGACCTGCCTGTTTCAATATCTGGGCGCGTGCCTCTTGCCCGATCACCGTATGGAACTGGCGCACCAGCAGCGGATAAGGGTGCGGGCCTGCGGCTGTACCAAAGATATAAAAGGTGTCTTCACAGCTTGCCACCCAGTTGCGCAGCGCTTCATTGACAGCATCTTTCAGTGTTGCCGTACCTGAATCAACGGGAATGACATTGGCACCAAGCAAGCGCATACGCAGCACATTGGGCATTTGCCGAGCCATATCCTCGCGTCCCATATAAATGTCACAGTGCATGCCGAACAAGGCGGCCACGGTAGCTGTGGCAACACCATGCTGACCCGCGCCAGTCTCAGCAATCACACGTTTTTTACCCATGCGGCGCGCCAACAAACCTTGTCCGATAGTATTGTTGATTTTATGTGCACCGGTGTGGGTGAGATCCTCTCGTTTCAAATAAATCTGTGCGCCACCGCCTACTGCAGTGAGTTGTTTGGCATGGTAGAGTGGGGTTGCCCGACCCACATAGTTCTCTAATAAATCCAGCCGTTCTTTATGAAACGATTCATCTTGCCAGGCTGCAAAAAAGGCTTCTTCGATTTCTTTTAATGGCTGCATCAGTGTTTCTGCCGCAAAACGACCACCGAACTTGCCAAAATGCCCACCTGCATCCGGTGCGTGCGTAATATCCAAGTTGTACATATTATGTTCCTTTTATACTGTTCATTGCATCGGCGTTATTGATTGCATCAGCATTATTAACTGCATTGACAAATGCGCGCATTTTTTCGGCATCTTTGATGCCGGGTGATGATTCAACGCCGGACGATACATCCAACGCAAACCATTGACGAATCGCCATGGCAGCATCGATATTATCAATATTCAAGCCGCCGGCCAATGTTAGCGGAAAATCATGGTTAAAATTCTCCAAAGCCGACCAGTCAAAGCGCTTGCCAGTACCGCCGAACACGCCGGCTGGCGCTTTTGCATCAAGCAATAAAGGGCAGCGGAAACGACTGGTATGTGTCAAATCATCAGCGCTGGATACGGCGATAGCTTTCATCACACGGCGGCGTTGAGCGGCACAAAAACCCGGCGTTTCATCGCCATGCAATTGGATTACCCCGAGCGGCACGGTTTGCAGCACTTCAGCTATAGCGTCCTGACTGGGATTAACAAACAGGCCAACTGCGGAGACAAAGGGCGGCAGTTGCCGGATAATGGAAGCGGCTTTTTGCGGATCGATATAACGCGGTGATTTGTTATAAAACACAAAACCAACAGCGTCGACTCCAAGTTTGGATGCTTCCAGCGCATCTTCGAGACGGGTGATGCCACAGATTTTAATGCGTGTGCGAATGATGGGGTTCGATGTTTGCATGGCAACACTATAATGCTGGCTGGGTAGGATGCCAAATACATCCCAGTTTTATCCCGCTTACATCTGGGCTACATCTGGCTTTAAGGCCTGATTAGTTATCCCGATTGTGACGCTGCAGCAAAGATGAAACGATCTTAGGAGGCGGCTCAGCTGACATACAACAGCTTTAAATCGGCCATGATCGCATCAACTTGATGTGGATCATCGAGAATGCTCGGATTCACAAGCGTTGCTTTGCGGCCGAATAACCTGCCGAACTGAATTTCGATATCTTCGATACTATGATTTGTCGTTTTTTCTGGAGCCGAAAACTCTGCCAATAGATGGATGCCGTTGTCATCATCGAACTCGCCACGCGCAGCCGGCCCATACAAACCCAGATGTTTAATATGAAATTGTTTGCATAGCTCTGCGATCTGCATCTTGCCTTGTGGGGCTTGCAGACGCTGCAATGAATCCAAAATATGAAATTCAGCAGCATGTTGAGATTGCTGCAAACTATGCTTGGGAATCAAGGCATAGACAAAATCGCAACCGAGTGCAGAAGCTGCCTGACGCATACTTTTTAAACTGGCAGCACCGCTCAGCTCAGCCTTTTCAAGTGCCGATATTCGCTGTTTGCTCACGCCGATTTTGCTTGCCAACTGCGAGCCGGTGATACCGAGTTTATCGCGTTTGTGCCGTATCCATCCAGCCGGAGGGTGGATCATAAACTCCAACAAAGCAGGCTCATCGGTTGAGCGATTCATGCATTTCCTCACAATGACGCAGATTATAGTCAATCTAAATATTGACTATGTCTTGTCATCGGTCAACGTTATATTTTTATAGGCTAGGATAAGTCACCCTGTTGAGGTGCTGTATTGGTCAGTTTTGACGATACTAAGGGACGGAATG
>CAYOTF010000029.1:0-19339 GCA_964406805.1 uncultured Zetaproteobacteria bacterium
CGCCTGGTGTGGTGAATTGCGCTTTCAACAGGCAGATAAGGATGAACGATTAATCGCCCGTCGTATTTCACCCATTAGTGATGAATCCGGCCATGTTCACCATCAAATATGCATTGATCGCGATATCACCGAAGAGACCCGGCGCAACCAACAGATGGAACACACACAACGGCTTGAAAGCTTGGGACTGATGGCTGGCGGTATTGCACATGATTTTAACAATCTACTGACCATTATCATTGGCAATACAGACATTGCCGAGCAAAACATGGCCGGTTTAAATTCCTCTGAAGCCAAGCCCGACTCCACGTCCAATCAGATCGTTCTGAGCCGCATTCGAGAATCCAGCCAACAGGCTGCCGAGCTGTGCAAACAAATGCTCGATTACGCAGGCAAAGGGCGCTTCCTAATTGAACCCACCAATATCTCCGCTTTAATCCGGGATATGGCACGCTTAATGGAAGTTTCCATCGGAAAACATGTCAGCACACGTTATGCCCTGAATGAAGATCTGCCGCTCATCAATGCCGATCATTCCCAGCTTCAGCAAGTGATTCTCAATCTGATCACCAATGCCAATGAAGCCATCGCCGAGCAGCATGGTGAAATTATCTTGGGCACCGGACTCACGCAAGCTACTCGGGCAGATCTTGCGGCGAATTGTACCAATGAAAAGTTGGAGGCGGGTGATTATGTTTATATCGAAGTCTCCGACAACGGCTGTGGCATGGATGCCGCGACCATTGAAAAAATGTTTGATCCTTTTTTCACCACCAAGTTTGTTGGCCGAGGGCTCGGCATGAGCTCCATGATGGGCATCGTACGCGCTCATAACGGAGCTATTTTTGTGTCCAGTCAGCAGGGCGCGGGGAGCACGTTCCGCATTTTATTGCCGCTCAAAGAATGCCCGCAGCAAGCGCGTGACGAAAAGCAACTACTGCCATCGCTCTCTACAGTGAACGAAAAAAAATCAGGCAGCATATTGGTTGTCGATGATGAACAGCAGGTGCGTGAAATATCGTGTGCGCTACTCAAACGTGCAGGCTTTAATACAGTGGAAGCCTGCGACGGTGTGGAAGCCATTGAACTCTATCGCCAGCATCAGGCTGAAATCAGCGTTGTATTGCTGGATATGACCATGCCAAGAATGGATGGCAAAACCTGTCTGGCTAAGCTGACAGCGATTAATCCGGATGTGAGCGTGCTGCTTGCCAGCGGTTATAGCGAACAGAAAATCAGCGAACTATTTGATATGCAAACACCCGCTGGTTTTATTCAAAAACCGTATTTACCCGGTTCTCTGCAACAGCAGGTCAAACAGATTATTGCGGCAAGCAAGACCACCATCGTTTGACCTTGTCGCAACGGGCTTCATACTTACACGGTCAATAAAAGGGAGGGCAATCATGGCTCAGCGCGTGTGTATCATCGGGGGTAGCGGATTTGTCGGGCGATCGATTGTGGATCAGGCGCTTGCTGCCGGACATCAGGTGCGAGTGGCTTGCCGGCATCCGGAGCGAGCCCGTGATTTGATGGTTAAAGGTGTTGAAATGCTTGGCGTTGATGTTACCGATGGCCGGGGTGTGGATGCGGCGGTTGCCAATCAGGATGTGGTGATTTATCTGGTCGGCTTGTTGTTTGAAAAAGGAAAACAGAATTTTATTGCTGCACACAGGGATGGTGTGGGGCGTGTGCTTGCAGCCTGCAAACAGGCTGGAGTGCAACAATATCTGCACATGAGCGCGCTCGGCGCAGGTGATGTGGCCGAAAGCAGTTATGCGGCAACAAAAGCAGAAGCGGAAGCATTGGTGCGGGCTTCGGGATTAAACACCACCATTTTCCGTCCTTCGATCATTTATGGAGCGGGCGATAATTTTTTCAATCAATTTAAAGCCATGTCGGCTGTGTTGCCGGTGATGCCGGTTATTTCCGGCGATACGTTATTTCAGCCTGTGTGGGTTGAAGATGTGGCGCGAGCCTTTGTCAGCTCGATTGCTAATCCGCATGTCAGCGGTCAAAGCTATGATCTCGGTGGCCCCAAGGCATATAGCTTTAAAGCCATGCTGGAGATGTTGATGTGCGAGCTTGGCCGTGAACGGGTGTTTATTCCCATGCCAGCGGTTGCAGCTAAAATGATGGCATTATTCACATCCGTCTTGCCAACACCTCCGATTACGCTCGATCAACTCAAACTGCTCAAGCATGACAATGTGGTGCAAGGTGATGCTTTTCCTGCGTGTTTTGGAACAGCGGCATCGCTAGAAGAAGTTTTACCGAGTTTTATGGCCGATTCGCAATCTGAAGCTGCACAAAGCCGTATGAATGGTTGCCGCAAGCATTATCGCAAGGGTGGCATTTGAATCCTGCGTTGATGGACTTGATCGGGGCTGTGCTGGCCGCCTATTTGCTCGGCGCGATTCCGTTCGGGCTCGTGCTATCTCAGTTATTAACCGGCCAGGATCCGCGTCAGCATGGCAGCGGTAATATCGGTGCCACCAATGCCATGCGTACCGGTGGCAAATTAGTTGGAGCACTCACGCTATTCGCTGACATCAGCAAAGGAGCTGCACCGGTCGCGTTGGCGATTATTTTTCAATTTAGTGATGCATGGATTGCAGCGGTTGCTGTTGCCACTTTTGTCGGACACATCTTTCCTGTTTATTTAAAATTTCAAGGCGGTAAAGGTGTTGCCACTATGTTGGGCGTGATGCTGCCATGGCAGCCTTTGGCGGCTGTCTTTGGTCTGCTCATCTGGATTGCAGCATTAGTGATCAGCCGTTATGTCTCGCTGGCTTCAATTCTGGCAGCCCTGGCTTTGCCCTTATTGATCGCAACGAACAATGATTCCATGCCGGCTCTGTTGGTTGGCATGTTATTTGCAGCGCTGGTAACCATCAAACACCGCAGCAATATTACACGTTTAATCAATGGCACCGAGTCATCGATCAGATCCAAAGATAAAGCGAGCTCCTGATGCTCCAGCAGGAGAGATAGTTATGACACCGACACCCACATTCAAAGGTATTGCCTTGGCACTGATCGCCGGTCTGTTTTTTATGCTTTCGCCATTGGCTCAGGCTGCTGAACTCGATAACAAAAGCCCTGAACTGGCCGGCGATGTGAAAGCTGATATCGAGCAGCCTTATATGGTGAAAAAAGGGGATACGCTGTGGCATATTGCGGATTACTTTTTCAATAACCCCAAGCAGTGGATCAAGGTGTGGGAGCGCAACCTGTACATCACCAATCCCGATTTGATTTATCCGGGCAATAAAATCTGGTTTGATGGCAAGCGTTTAAGGCAAGGCGGTCTGAGCTTGGTCAAGCCGGTGCCGCAAGTGATTATCAAGCCGGTTGAACGCATGGAAGCACATACTGATGCATCCATCATGCTGACTGCGCTGGCGCGTCAGGATTTCATTCAGCCCGATCAGGATCATGGTGTTGGTCATGTGCTGGATTCGCTTGATGATCGCCTTAATTATGGTGTCAATGATCGCATTTACCTGCACATGAATCAGCCCACCAAAATCGGATCGTTATTCGATGTGTTTCGCAACAGCGATGTGATTCGTGATCCAAACACGGGGAAACCAGCAGGCATTCTTGTTGAACACATGGGGCAAGTGCGCATCACCTCTGTTGAGAATAGCGTTTACCGTGGCCTGATCATCAAATCCTTTGAAGAAATATCACGCGGCGACCGACTCAAGCCAGCCCGTGTGATCGATCATCATATCACTCCGATCCAGGCCGACCATGCGTTGTCCGGCACAGTCATGTATATTCGCAACAATGCCCGCGAAGCGGCTCAACATCAGGTGATTGGCATCAGCCTCGGCATCGGGGATGGTTTGAAAGCAGGCACGATCATGAATATTCTCAAAAGCGGTCGCATGGTAAGCAATCAAATGAATGATGAACCCGTCATGCTGCCAACTGAAAAAGTCGGTGAACTGCTGGTGCTTGTGCCACAGCAACGTGCTTCGATTGCCCTGATCACCAAATCGATCGCGCCCATTCATCTTGGTGATGCCGTTCAAGCCAGCCCAGTCCCTTAATCCGGACTATTCAGCCGCTGTCAACCGAATCGTCAGTGATTTCTGAGTCTGCGAAACACTGGCTCAGGCTGGCCATGGTGCGCGGTGTCGGCTCCATGTTGGGGCGCAAACTGATCCATGCTGCAGGCTCCGTTGGGGCTCTGTGGACGCAAACACCTGCAACACTGCAAGAGCACGATGGCATCGGTCCGCAACTGATTGCAGCCCTGCAGAAAAGCGATGCGAACACCATTAACCCTATTATTGCATTGTGCGGCGAGCAGCAGATCGGCTTGATTTGTCCGGATGATGAGCAGTGGCCACGTTTGTTGTCGGTAATTGATGATGCACCGTTGATATTGTTCGTGCGTGGTGATGTGAGTAGCTTAAATGCAGATCAGATGCTGGCCGTGGTCGGTGCTCGCAAAGCCAGCCGTGAGGGTAGTTTAATCACCCGCCGCTGGTGCCACTATTTATCCAATCATCATATTAGTATCGTCAGTGGCATGGCTTACGGCATTGATGCCGCCGCCCACGGTGGGGCGCTGCAAGGTCATAGTCCGACCATTGCCGTCTTGGGTTGCGGTTTGGCAGCACTTTCGGAACAACAGCAGGATCAAGTGCAGGCGGTAGCGGGGCAAGGCTGCGTGATCTCCGAGTTTTTACCGCTCTCCTCTGCGAGACCGGAATATTTTCCGCGCCGCAATCGCATCATTGCAGGATTATCTCATGCCACGCTGGTGATGGAGGCAGAGCTGCGATCCGGCTCCTTGATTACGGCCAAACAAGCGCTGGACTATGGCCGTGAAGTCTTGGCTGTGCCGGGCTCGGTATTGGGTGAAAGCCATGCAGGTTGCCATCAGCTGATTCGAGATGGGGCGATGCTGGTGCAGCAGCCGGATGATATTTTAAACACCATGTCATGGCCGTTTGGGTCGATCGGATCGGGTGGCTCAAGCAATAGAAAAAGCTATCAGCCGGCTGATGCCGATGAGGCAAAACTCGTGCAGGCTTTAGCCACTGAAAGCATGCATCTCGATCATTTGGCGGAATCTTGTGGCTTGACCGTGCCTGAGCTTTCCCCCATCGTGCTGCGCCTTGAGCTACAAGGTGTGATTGAACGCTTGCCGGGTAGCCGATATTTGTTATCTGTGGAGTTGGATCAAACATGAGCGCAGTCGTCGTAGTGGAATCTCCCGCTAAAGCAAAAACTATCGAAAAATATCTGGGTAAAGGTTATAAAGTATTGGCCTCCTACGGCCATGTGCGTGCTTTCCCCAAGAAAGATGGATCGGTTGATCCCGACAATGATTTTGCTATCAAATATCAAATCATTGATGATAAAAAGAAGCGCCTCGATGCGATTGATAAAGCCATGAAGCGCGCTGATACGCTTATTCTCGCAAGCGATTTGGATCGCGAGGGTGAAGCCATTGCCTGGCATGTGGCGGAAGTCTTGCGCGAACGTGGCAGCTTAAAAGGCAAAGAAGTGCAACGCATCACCTTCAATGAAATCACCAAGAAAGCCATTACCACAGCGGTTCAAAATCCGACCGAAGTTGATATGAAGATGGTCGATGCGCAGCAGGCACGCAGTGCGCTGGATTATCTGGTGGGCTTCACTTTATCACCCTTATTGTGGCGCAAGATTCGCAGCGGTTTGTCGGCAGGGCGAGTGCAATCGGTGGCGCTGCGTCTGATTTGTGAACGCGAACAGTTGATTCGTGAGTTCAAACCTAAAGAGTTCTGGACGATTGATAACGAATGCAGCGTTCGAGGCGAAGGCTTTCAAGCTCAGTTGCAAGCTGTTGATGGAAAGCCTCTGAGTAAATTCTCTATTACCGATGGAGTTAGTGCTAAAGTCATGGCACGCAGGGTTGCCAAGGCTGATTTCCAGGTCAGTGATGTACAGAAAAAACAGGCCAAACAACAGCCATCGCCACCATTTATTACCACCACCTTGCAAATGGATGCCTCACGTAAACTGGGTTTTACAGCCAGAAAAACCATGCAAGTGGCTCAAAAATTATACGAAGGCATTGAAGTTGATGGTGAGTTAGTGGGTTTGATTACCTACATGCGTACCGATTCGGTGAATTTATCTGAAGATGCGATTATTGAAATGCGCTCGTTTATCAGTGATCAATACGGGGCTGAATACATGCCGGACAAAGCCCGTCATTTCAAAACCAAAGCCAAAAATGCACAGGAAGCGCATGAAGCTATTCGGCCATCGTCCATTCTGCGCACACCCGATGCGATGAAAACACAACTCGATGCCGATGCTATAAAATTATACAGTTTGATTTGGAAACGTGCTTTGGCCTCCCAGATGGCTGTAGCCGTGCTCGATCAGGTGCGGGCGGATATTTCTAGCGGTGATTTAAGCCTGCGGGCAACAGGCTCGACACTGGCTTTCCCGGGCTTTCGTAAATTATACATCATAGGCACCGATGAACCGGGCAAGGATGATAAGGATCGTTTGTTGCCGGAATTGGCGGTGGGGGATGCTATTGAAATCAACGATGCCAATGCCAAACAGCATTTCACTGAACCCAAGCCGCGTTTCTCCGAAGCCACGCTGGTCAAGGAACTCGAAGCCAATGGTATTGGTCGCCCGTCCACCTACGCTAATATTCTGAATGTTTTGCGTGTACGCGAATATGTGGAGATGGAGAAGAAACGCTTTGTACCCACAGATACCGGTGACTGGGTAAACAAGTTCCTGGTTTCTTCATTTGGCGATATTGTAGATCCGGCTTTTACCGCGTCGGTTGAAGATAAACTCGATGCTGTTGCACGCGGTGACAGTGGTTGGAAACCGGTGTTGCGTGAATTCTGGACGCCTTTCAAAGCGGCAGTCGATCTGGCAGCCAAGGCAGAGCGCCCGTCTGAAGCAACCGATGAAATATGTGAGGAATGCGGCAAACCGATGGCCATCAAGCTGGGACGTTATGGCAAGTTTCTGGCGTGTACCGGATACCCAGAATGCAAAGTCGCTAAACCATTGCCTGGCAAAGAAGGCGAACGATCCGAGCCTGAAAAGACCGATCAGAAATGTGAACTATGTGGCGAACACATGGTCATCAAAGCTGGCCGCTATGGTAAATTTCTTGGTTGCTCGGCTTACCCCAAGTGCAAAAACCTGCAGCCATTGGAAAAACCAAAGGATACTGAAATCCCATGTCCGCAATGTGGCAAGGGGACGTTTCTGGAGAAAAAATCACGGCGTGGAAAAATATTTTATTCCTGTTCGTGCTATCCAAAATGCAAAAATGCCTTGTGGAATGAGCCTATCGATAAACCTTGCCCACAATGCCAAGCTCCATTCGTGACCAAAAAAGAAACCAAGCGCCACGGTAAACAACTGGTTTGTGCTAGCGAAGGCTGCGGCTGGAAAGAGTCCGTATCTGAATAGCGACTCACCCCGCTGCACGAGATTCAGTCTAAGAATAACACTCTCTTTTACCGCAAAGAGACGCAAAGAAAACCATGCTTAGCTTTTGTCTTTCCTCTGCGCAACTTCGCGTTACCTGTGATGGGCAGGATGCCCGAATGCCGTGGGCGCATGGATGCGCAGGAACGGTCGGTGAAAGTTTTTGAAGCCACTTTCCAACGCTGCTAATGGCTGCGTTATTAATATGATCCGTAGGTGGTATCCCTGCGGGTATCTTTCCAAACATAGGTTGAATGCACATATTCATCGCTGGGTGCGAAGAATGTCGCCAGATCAAACACGCCGACGCTGGTGCGCCCAATCGCATGGGCTGCGCCTTTGACCGTGCCCCAGGTAAAGCCGACCAATACATTGCTGGAACGTGATTCATTGGCGATGTTTTTGGGGATTTCACCCCAACCCGTCACCGTATTGGCCAAACCACGGGTAAATTTTGAGCCCGCATCATCGGCATATTCGCCAGCCATGATGGGGGTCGTGGCAAATGTTATGGCCGCGACTGCTGCTATCATCATGTATCGTAATTGCATGACACACCTCCGTATTCCTGTTGTGGCAAACTCATTCATCTGCCTAGGCATGCCGCGTGGGGGGATGCTCCCAAGCTAGTAATAGCCCTGATTCGTCGCTAGCCCGTTGTTGGCATTACACATGGGCTTTTAAAGCCGGATGACTGTCGTGGCGAGCGAGGGCGGTGCTGCGCAACTTGCTAAAATGGCAGCTCGTCCCACAATCGCTGGCATGAGTGCGGATACAACAATGATCATTCGAGTTGGCAGTCTGGATGATGTCGAAGCGATCTATCAGCTGAATAAACAGGTTTTTTCTGAATACTGGTCACGAACATCACTCTATTCATCGCTTGAATCCGGTTATGATGTGTTGATTGGTGAATTGCATGGTGAAAGCATTGCCTATCTGCTTAGCCTGAGCGTGCTGGATGAAATTCAGATCATGCAAATTGCTGTTTCTAAGCAGCACCGGCGGCAAGGCTTGGCGATCCGGATGACGGATGAATTGATTGCATCGGCAATGGATATGCAAAGCATCACACTCGAAGTGCGCGCCTCCAATCAGGCTGCCCGCGCATGTTATACGCAGCTTGGTTTTCAAGAAACAGGCTATCGCAAACACTATTATGCGCCCAATGAATCTGGCTGTCGTGAAGATGCGCTACTGATGACAAAACACCTGCAAGGTGGCGACTCCACCTGAGTTTCAACGGATTCATTCAACCATTCAGCGGCCATGTCATTAACCTGTCATTTGACCTTGGTTTTTTTATGGCCATGCTGCCTTGCCAATGATGCAATCATCCCCCGCCCTCCCGCCATGCGAACATTCAAGCAAGAAAACCATTAACCTGGCCTTTGCCATTATGGTGGCTTGCATTGTGTTGCTTGCTGGGTATTCCATTTATCAAACACAGCAACTCAGTCAACATACAGAAGACATATATGCACATCCGTTTATCGTGAACAATGCTATGCGGGAGATCACAACAGACATCATTAGCATACGCGGCGAATTACAAAATATTAGCTTAACAAGCAACGCCACAGCCAGGAAGCACTCCATAGAACAGATCGAGACACAACAACGTGCTGTGCTGGCATTGTTTGATGTTGCCCTGAAGGCTTTTTTAGGTGATAAAAACGATCTTATACAAACACGCCAACAATTTATTGGCTGGCTGGAAAATAGCCATGCCATGATCCGCCTGGCCGAGACTGGCCAGCAAGACAAAGCTTATGTGCTGTTGCACGATACGATTTTGAAGGCGGAGAAATCGTTAAAGCTAAGCATTCAGCAACATATCGAGTTTGCCAACGAAAAAGCCATGTATTTTCATCAAAGCGCGCAACAGTTGAGCAGTCATGCCATTCGCATGTCGATGGCTTTATCGGTGTTGATATTATGCATTGCTGGCTTGCTGTTTATCTTTATTTCCCGGCGCTATCAAAAACATTCGCAAGATATCGCCCTTTATATTCAAAACATTCAACGCAGTGAAGCGAAGTTCCGTGGCCTGCTCGATGCCGCACCGGATGCTGTTCTGTTGGTCGATCAAGCGGGTAAAATAAGTATTGCGAATGCGGCAGTGCAGCAGGTGTTCGGTTATCAAAAAGATGAATTACTCAATCAGCATATTGATATGCTGATTCCAATGCCTGTAAGGCAAGATCATCAATCGAAATTTGACAGTTATTTTGCAGCTCCGGAAGTCCGCAGTATGAATGAAGGTCAGCGTTTGAATGCACAGCATAAAGATGGCCATAGTTTCCCTGTAACCATCAGCTTAAGCCCGGTCACGTTGGATGGCATCACCTATGTCACCTGTGATGTGAGAGATATGACGGCTTATATGGCCATGGAAGAGAAATTTCTGCAAGCCCAAAAAATGGAAGCTGTAGGCACTCTGGTCGGTGGCATTGCCCATGATTTCAATAATATCCTGGCGGCAATCACTGGCTCTGCATTTCTGGCGCACAGAAAACTCGGCGAAAGCAAACACCTGAGACATATAGAACTGCAAGCTGAACGCGCCTCGGATATGGTCAAGCAGCTGCTTGCCTTTGCCCGCAAAGACATCATCAAGATGGAAGTCTTATCCCTAAACGCTCTGGTGCGCCAATCAACCAAGCTGTTCAAGATGGCCACGTCGGAAGATATTCAAGTCAACATTGATATTTGTCCCGATGAATTGATTGTTAAAGGCGATGCAACCCAGTTGCAGCAGGTGTTGATGAACTTGGTCAATAATGCCCGCGATGCATTGCATGAATCATCCACGCCGGTGATCAGTATCAGTGTGACAAAGTCGCAAACAGAACAGGCGTGCATTTCTGTTTCAGATAATGGTCATGGTATCGATGACGATCATCTTAACGATATTTTCGAGCCTTTTTTCACCCAAAAAGATGTCGGCAAGGGCACGGGGCTTGGCTTAGCCATGGTGAAAGGAACGATTGAATCGCATGGCGGCATCATTGATGTGGAGAGTGTTATTGGCCAAGGTACGACATTCAGCTTCTGCCTGCCTTTATCTGAACATCATCCAGATGATATTGTTGGCAACGCCAAAAAGAACGATATTCTGGCCATCGGCGGAGGCGAATGCATTCTGCTGGTTGATGATGAACCGGTTGTGCGTGAAGTGAATCGTGCGATTCTGGAAGAGCTGGGTTATCGGGTTCTGGAAGCGGCTGATGGCCTGCAAGCTGTGGCCATCTTTGAAGCGGATTGCGCCCATATAAAGCTGATTGTTATGGATGTGGTGATGCCCAGAATGGGCGGCATAAAAGCGGCTGATGATATTCGAAAAATATCAGCCAAGGTACCCATTATCTTTGCTACAGGCTATGACCGCTCGCAGGTTCTGGGGAAATCTAATCAGCTGTTAAGCCACAGCAAAGTCATGACAAAACCTTTTTCTGCCAGTGCTTTAAATCAATCCATTATTGATCTGATGTAAACAGCGGCAGATGCATAAACGCTATTATTGCCGTTGATGAAGTCAGCGCAGCATTACAGGCATAACTCGACCACGTTCAACCTCAAAACTCATAAGACATCACGAATTTGACAGCTCCCTGCGGTGAGGCCGTGGTGAGTCCGAACAAATAACCCAGTTCATAACCAAAACCATTATGAAATTTGCCTGTCAGTACCGGCCCAATCTGATGCGACTGCTGAGCCAACGGCTTGGTGTTGCCAATTTCTCCGAGTGAGCCATATAGTTCAAAGCCTGGCTCAAGATAACGTTTCCAGCGCCAATGACTCTTCCAGCTATATTCTGCCGATGCATTCTTTTTTGCATTCGCCCCCAGCTCTTTTTTGCTGATTAAGTTGAGTGTATTGATCAATCGCCCGGTCTCTTTTTCGAGCAGTAATTTGAATTCAAACGCATCCGGTTTATTTAGGGAGCTCTGGGGCACGATGTATTCAACATACAATGCCGCATCCAAAAAGCGTTCACCCTGCTCAAACAGCTGATAGATATTTTCCCACTTGAGCCCCTGATAGGCAAACGCTTTGCCCGGCCGCTTTCTGAAATCGCCATAGATGGCAGTCATCCAGCGATCAGTGACACCATATTCGAGTTCAAACTGATGACGGGCATTGGTGTTCTTGGCGGGGTCTGCATCAATATCATAATCCAGGTAATATTCAAATTCGACTTCACCCTGTTCAACGATAGGCGAATAGACCTTTTTCGCTTCCGCATTGCCGGGCAGCATAGCGACACCTCCGGCAACCAGCATGATCATGGCTACAGAAACAACCGCTTTTTTAGGTTTCCATTTCTGCACACGAATAGCCAACCATGTCAGTGAAAACACAAGTATGAATGCCACTACCTGCATGCCTGATGGACGGTCATCATAGCCCATAAGTGCATGCAATAACTGCCCGACAACACTGCGTTCAGGAATAATCGCCGACGTATTCCAAACGCTCTGACCCAAAGCCGGCAATTCATCAATCATTACCAGATACGCCACACCTTGCGATGCCATGCCTGCGGCCAATAATACAATCAGAAATGTAACCACTGAAAATACATGCCGAATCGGTAAATGGATGAGACTACGATACAGGACGACAGCAATCATAACCCCAAGCATCAGACCTACTGCTGCACCACTTAACATGTTTGCAGCACCACCATCCCCCGATGCGGCTACCCCATGCAGAAACAACACGACTTCAGCACCTTCTCTGGCCACGGCCAAAGCCACGACCGTAGCAAGAATCCATGCTGTCGATATGTTGCCCTGCTGCTGTTGGCAGACCTGTTTAATGCGGCTTGAAATTTCGCGTCCCTGTTTGCCCATCCATATCGCTGTCCAGCTCATCAATAAAGCTGCAGTCAGTAATACCGATGCATTGAAAAGCTCTTGCCCCATGCCTTGCATGGAAGATGCAATCAAATCAGCAAAGAAAGCAACCAGCAGTGCGATGCAGAGCCCACCGAATATGCCGGCATAAATCCAACGCCTGCCAATGTTGACCTCACGCGCTGCTGCAGTGGCAATACCTACCACTAGCATTGCCTCTAATACTTCTCGAAATACAATAATTAATGTTGATAACATACGATCCTCTAGATAATTTAATTTTTTTATTTTAGCTATTTAACGAGTAAACGGCCTTGCGCGGTGTCTTCATGGAACTCGCCAAAAAAAGGATAAACGCCGGCATCGAGTGGCGGCAGAAAAATGGTGATTTTAGCATTACCGGCCACAATCTTTTCACGATTGAGTTCATAACTTTCGAATTCTTCGGGTGTAGAATCCCTGTTGATGACAATCAGGCGGTGTTTTTCACCTGCTTTTATTTCCAGTTGCGAGGGAATAAAGCGATGGTTTTCAATGGTGATTTCATATTGAGCTGCGCTTACGAGGCTAGGTGAAACAGCTGCAAAGCATAGGCCTGCAAATAGAAAGGAAGCTTTTCTCAGGTGTTGTTGTATAGAATTTGATGCTGTGTTGAATGTCATAATAGTCTCCATGCTGCGAATGATAATGATTATCACTTACATGTCAATGATAATCATTATCACATGGAGATCGAGACTACAATTCTACATGTCGGCTGAGCTTTTATTCTACTATTTACAGGCTGCATTCAATATCCACACCGATATTGATATCGAGCGCCCACCAACTCATGAGTAAAAACTCCCATGGTTTATTTTTCATGTAGCAAAGCGATAGCATTGAGTGAATCAAGTGCTGCATCAAAATCATAGGCTGAGAGATGCTGACGCAATTGCATGATGTGTTCGCTGCATGGCGCATCTGTCAGTGCCGATTCCAGGTTATCAAGCAGATCGACTGCATCGGCATTGTAGTCTTGTAATAAATGGCGCATCTGCTCGATCAACAGGGCGATGGCATCAGCATCCATGTTGGCGAGCGGTTTTTCAATGGTGCTTGTGGTGCTGTTTGTCATCCAGTCGGCAAGGCTGGCAATCAGCTCGTTCAATAATGTTTCCACGCGCTGCAATAGCTTGGCATCAACGGCATGATCGGATAATAAGGCAGCATCGAGTTTTGCGCTGGCCTGATGCAGCTTCGTGGCACTGATGTTGCCGGATACGCCTTTTAGCGCGTGGCTCAAGTCTTTGGCTTGAGCCCGATCATTGGCAGTCAGTGCCGCATTGATTTTATTCAGAGCATCGGCCTGGGAATCATGAAATTTATGCAGAATGTTTTTATACAGTTGCTGATTACCGCCCACACGCGATAAACCATCGTTGCTATCAATGCCGTGAATGCTTGCAAAGTCGAAGGTGTCGGTAGGTGTTTCGGTGGCTGACATCGCGGTAGCTTCCGGTTCTAATAGCTCAGATGATATGCTTTCTGCTGTGTGAATTTGAGAGACTTTGATCCAGCGCATCAACGTCGCACACAACAAGCCTGGATCGACCGGCTTGCTGACATGATCGTTCATGCCTGCCTGTAAACATTTTTCGCGATCTCCCGGCATGGCATTGGCGGTCATGGCAATGATGGGTAAATCATGGAAACGTTGATCGCTACGAATCTGTCGTGTCGCCTCCAGACCATCCATGACCGGCATTTGCATATCCATCAGAATACCGTCGAAGTCTTCCTGCTGGAGCAGTTGCAAGGCATACTCGCCGTGATGAGCAATTACCACGCTGACTCCGACTCTAGCCAATAAACCTTCGGCAACCTGTTGGTTGATTTCATTGTCTTCGACCAGCAATACGCGAGCCCCTTGCAAGCTCTGCAAGGCATCTGCAGGAATCGGGTGTGACAGTTGATTGTCGATAATATCATCGTCATTGCCGAGCTCAAACGAGATGTGGAAGTGAAACACGCTACCTTTACCCAGCTCACTTTTGACCCCGATTTCACCGCCCATCAATTCAAGCAGATGTTTGCAGATGGCCAGCCCTAAGCCTGTGCCACCATATTTACGGGTGATTGAAGCATCGGCTTGAGAAAATGCCTGAAACAGGTTGTGCTGTTGTTCCGCGTTCATGCCGATGCCGCTATCGCTAATCTGGAAATTGAGCTTGATGTCGGAGCTTGTTTGTTTCAGCACCTCAATGCTGATCTTGATCTGACCTTGTTCGGTGAATTTTACCGCATTGTTGATCAGGTTGAGCAATATCTGCCCAAGGCGCATGGAGTCACCATACAAGGCTGGTAAATCCGGCGGGTAATCAAATACCAACTCTAAGCCCTTTGTCTCCGCAGCAATGCCGAGGATGCTGGCGCTGTTGTTCAACACATCGGATAAACGGAAATGCACCGCTTCAATGCCCATCTTGCCGGCTTCGATCTTGGAAAAGTCCAGAATGTCGTTAATCAGCGTCAATAGTGTTGATGAGGCGGCATGGATATTATTGAGATAGGCACGCTGTTTCTTATCGTGAGCTGTTTCAAGCGCAAGGTGAGTCATGCCGATTACTGCATTCATCGGGGTGCGAATTTCGTGACTCATATTGGCCAGGAATTCACTTTTTGTGCGTGTGGCGGCTAAGGCGCTATCGCGTGCTTCAGCCAGTTCCAGAGTTCGTTTTTCCACCTGATCCTCGAGTGTGTGGCTATGGTTTTCGAGTTGGGCATAGGATTTTTTGAGTGAGCCTGCCATATCTTCCAAGGCGGCAACCAGTAGTCCGATTTCATCATCGCTACGGGTGCTGATGTGGGCGGTGGCAGAAAAGTCACCACCGGCTAATGCGTGTGAGAAGTGTACCAGTTTGCGCAATGGGTCAGTCCAGCGACGGGCAAAATAATAAACCCCAAGTACGCCGAACATAAGGAAGATCAATGATGTCAGGATGGAGCGTGTTAAGGCACTGTTGATGGCGGCATTAATATGCATTTGGGAGGTGGCCAGGTTTGCATTCAATTGATCGACGGAAAAGCCGAGCCGCAACACACCCCATTGTTTATCGAGCAGCATGATTGGCATGACTGTTTCCATAAAGCCATGGTCATCAATATCAAAATCATGGTGCATGAATTTCTTTTGGCTGGCAGCAAAAGCGGATACCTGACCGGATAAAATGTGTTGTTTCAATGAAGCATCGAGATCGGAACCAATCGCGACCTTGGGCTGATTGCCCTGCATTAAAATCACATAACGCAAATCATCAATATCTCTAACCATATTACGAATGAAATCATTGGCCAGCATCAATTGTTGGGTTGAGATAAGCATCTCGATATGCGCCGATATATTTTCCGTCGCCTTGCTTGCCTGCTTGTGCATTTGTGCTTTAAGAAATGCACTGTGCTCGGATAAGGCACCGTTCAGGCTGTCTTTTTGAGATGAGATTTGCAGCGCGGTGAGTAGCACCACCAGGGTGATGATCATGCCGGCCATGGCCATGACCAGCTTCCAGCGCATTCCATAATGAATGGTTATCGTATGATCTAGATTGCTGTCGGGCGCTTTCAAGGCCTCGTTCTCTGTGTTGGCGTTCATTTGCGCAATAACAACGCGCGCCCAACATCGAGCATTTGTTCGAGAGAATTCATCCAGCCCTTAATGGCATGAACTGTTTCCGGATGATGGCGGCCATAATGCGCTTCAAACATATTGACCCACTTGCGATCCAATGCCACACGCACACTGAACAATTCACCACGGTAGCGGCCTGCCCATAGTTGATGTTGGGCATAGGCATTGTGCAAACTCATTAAATCACTTTCCGTGGCACAACGCAGTACCAGATTGGCACGTGTGTACATGAGCGATGTGATCTGTCCGTTATGGTTTTCGGCTGCATCAACACCGGGCAGGCAGTCGTCGTAATATGTTAACAGAGCAGCCAGAACGGATTTTTTCAAGGCATATTTAGCGCCCTCATCGATGGTGCTGACGTAGGTTTTTAAGGATTCATGCATTAAGCGGTTAAATCGGAAGCTGTCGTGCTGTTCGGTTTGCAATACATAGGAATGAGACATGGAAAACTGCAAGAACTCTGCATGGGTTAATAATGGGATGACACTTTTCTGCTGCAATGAGGCCACCAGTGGCCAGTCAAAATCGACAGCGAGCGCGAGGGCAACGTGCAAGGCCAGTTCATCCTGATCCATGTATCGAAAAAAGCGATTCATCAACTCCTTGGGTGTTTTTCCCAAGTGCCGGCTCGGTTGAAAGGACGTGCCATGTGTCTCCAGAGTTTCAAGGCAAATATCAAAATAAAACGGATGATAGGATTGTGGCGCATTGTCCAGACTTGATTCCCTGCACACTTCCCGGATGGCATTGCCGTGGGTCTGCAGTATGTTTGCCAGATCGGGTTTACCTTCGCCCTGGTAAAAAGACTTGCAGGCATCCAGAAACGCATTGGCATGGTGTTCGCTCAAACCCTGCAAATGGCAGTGGGTGATGAAATCATCATTCCAGCGCTCATCATCATTGGGATCATCATAGACCGCCCAGTTGGTGCGCTCTCGCCCTAGCAGGATCAGGCCTGCCCGTTTCTTGTATGCGTCATCGAGCAGCAGAGCAGCGAGAAAATCCTCCACAAAGGCGCGTTCTGTTTTTTTGGATAAACGTTCATGGCCATCAATAACCAATACGATGGATTGATTGTTTTCAAGTAGAAACATGCCCAGCTCTTCAGCCAGCAGTCCAGGTAGCTTGCGTTCAAGATCACCAGCGCGCCATTGATCAACTTCGTTAAGATCGATTTCCATTAACGCCATCAATTCTTTTTCTTTGGCCTGCGACATTAAGAATGTGATGCCGGCATCCATGAGTTGACCAATAGGCAGCGCTTCGAGCACAGAACCGAGTCCACGAAACAAGGAGCCGAGTTTGCCGCTGCGCTTGGCTACAGTTTTAAAAAAATGCCGCAATGGACCATCATCGAGGGTGACTTTTTCGTTCATCTTTTCTTTGTATTTGAGGTAAATGAAATCAAATGCCAGCAGGCTTGCGTTGGTCTCGCTATAAATCTGCATGCGCAGATTCCATAACATTTCGGTGATGGAAAACGCTTCGGCTTTATCCGAATCCACATCCAGATGCACCTGCTTGATGTTGGCTTCGGGATGATGCTCGGAAAATTCGCCCCAAGTGTAGGTGAGTAATGTGCTTTTGCCGACACCACCGATGCCATAGACGCTGAAAATGGGTTTTTCCGGGGCGCTGTCCGTATCGCTGATTTGATGCAAAAACTGTGTTATTTGCAATCGCTCTGCATCACGGTTGGTGAACAACTGTTTGGCTCGAAGCTGGCGGCGTGATTGCTGCGAGGCGCGGCTCGAACGACGTGTTTTTTTCTTAGCCATGCGGAATTCTCTCTGGAGGAAATGTTGCAACTGTCATTTGTTGTGCTCCGAATCAATAAATTCACGCAGCGCAGCCAATTCACTGGTGCACTGGTTGAGGATCTGTTCCAGCATCTTCGATTGCTGGTGCAGGGTAAGATAAGTTTGTACGCGGGCATGCACAATTTCAGCTCGGATCGGCTTGATTAAATAATCGACTGCGCCCATGCGGAAACCTTTGACTTCATCATCAATATCGTTCATGCCGGTCACAAAAATAACTGGAATATTCACCGTGCGCGGATCAGCCTTTAAACGCTGGCATACTTCATAGCCGTCCATGCCGGGCATGTTCACATCGAGCAAAATCAAATCCGGTGGCTGTGGTAAAAACGCAACTTTTAAGGCCATTTCCCCGTTGGTTGCAACCTTGATTTTATGCTCCTGCAGAGCGCCGCGTAGCACATCAATATTTAATGGCTCATCGTCCACAATTAAAATTGTTGCCTGATTTCCCTGCATGTTTACGGCTCCCTTTGATTGATGAACTGGTATTTGTGAATCAAAGCATGATTGATGTTGCCGGATTTGGCAAAGTCACTCGGCAGGTAGTCGGCCATGGCGTGCATGATTTGCTCGGAACGTTGTTTTAATTCGAGCTGCTGCAAGTTTTTCGAGGCTGCATCGGTAAAACCACGGCTGTTAAATTCAGACCATTGATGTTTGAAGTGCCTGGCCATGCCAAAAATCAGTTGAGGATTGAATGCGTTTTTAAATGCTTCAGGCATATATTGAGAGCTTATTGAGCCATGTGTAGAAGATGGATTGGATGAATTGCAACTTGCAGGGGCTATTTTTTTGGCTTAATCATCATGCTCATCGCCGCCATAACCGCCTTCGTCACTGCCATGACCATGACCGTTTTCGCCACCGTAGCCACCGCCATAATAACCGTCGCCATGCTGGCTGTATTCGTCACCATAAAAACCACCGTCATAGGGTAGGTGCTCACATGCACTCAGTATGAATGCTGATATAAACAGTGTTGCAATAAATAATATTCGTTTCATGGGGGTCTCCCTTTATGCGTTAAGTTTGAGAGTTTAAAGTCAAAGTGTAAATGAAATCAAGGCGGGAGACAGGGGGATAGTTTGCAGGACAGGGTAAAGTTTGCATACTGCCCGACTCACGCCTAGCCCGGTTGAAATTAATTTCCGGCTGCTGCAAAGGCATGCTGCGTTTCGATTGTACAACGTGGTGCATGGGCTGAGGACGAACGGAGATAGGAAATGGGTGTATTGGCAGGGATTCATGCGGTGAAACATGCTTTGGAGGCAGGCTCTGGCATCGATGAGATGTTGATTGAAAAGGGCAAAAATCATCCGCGTATCAATGAGTTGATTCATTTGGCCAAGAAAGCCGGGGTGCGTTTTAGTTTTGTACCGAAACAGGCATTGGGGCGTTTGGCCGAAGGCGTGCCGCATCAAGGTGTGGTGGCGAAAATGCTGGCTAGCGACATGGTGCGGTTTGCATCGTTTGAAGTGTGGCTTGAAGCTGTTGATATGGCGAAAGCG
>CAYOTF010000030.1:0-8420 GCA_964406805.1 uncultured Zetaproteobacteria bacterium
TGGCAAAGGCTTCAGCTCTGCCAAGGATGGCGCAATTGACCACAATCAAGGGAATAAACAGGCCGAGCACCAGATACATTTCATGCATCCAGGCGTTCATGGCCATTTCAACCACGGTCACAAAGGCTGCAATGATGGTGATATAAGCTGGAATGCGTACATTTTTGGGAATCACACCGCGCACCATCGAAACCACCAGGTTCGAACCAATCAATACAAGCAGGGTGGCTGCTCCCATCCAAAAGCCATTTTCAGCCGAGGTGGTGACTCCAAGCAAGGGACACATGCCAAGCAGTTGTGCGAAGATGGTATTGTTGTGCCAAAAGCCGTCGGCCAATATATCGGATTTATTCAATGTCCTGCCTCCTTGTGTACTGCTATTTCTTTCATTGTGATTTCTCTGGCCTGCTCAAGCATGAGAATCTGATGGTTGTGGAAAAACTCCAGCGCACCTTTGACTGCTTTCACCACCGCGCGTGGCGTGATGGTGGCTCCGGTAAATTGATCGAAATCACCACCGTCTTTTTTCACTTTCCAGTTTTTACTCTCCAGCGTTTGCCCGACAAAGCCAGCCAGCCATGTCTTGTTTTTGGTGACGCCATCGCCGAGTCCGGGCGTTTCACGGTGATAGGTGATACGAATCGCCTGAATCGACGCATCAGGTCGCAGTCCGACCAGAATACGAATTGAGCCGGAATAACCATCTGGAGCAACCACCTCCCATGCTAAACCAGCTAACGTGCCATTGGCTTGTTTGGCGGGATAAATGTCCATGTCTTCAATGCGGAACATCTCGGCTTGCGGGTCATTGGCATGCTGTGGCAACACTTGCTGCAAGGCTTGATGCAAAGCCCGCTTCTGTGCTGCGGCAATCGGTGCGCGGGTGAAAATATCGGTGAGTCCGGTGACAGCGGCGGCAATGGTGGCGACAACAACGAGTGCTGCCACCATGCGTATCTGATCTTTATCGATGCTCATGATCCAGCCTTGTTGGTTGCTTGACGCTCTTCTTTTTTGTGCCCATAAACACGCGGACGAAAATAATGATCAATCAATGGAACTGCACAATTCATTAACAACACAGCGAACATTGCACCTTCCGGATAACCACCGAAGCTGCGAATACTCCATGTCAAAATACCACAGCCGATGCCGAATACGAGTTGTCCTGTCGGTGTGACGGGGGAGGAAACCGGATCGGTGGCCATGAAAAAAGCGCACAGGATCAAGCCGCCGGCAAACAGGTGGAACATCGGCGGAGCAAACTGTGCCGGTGTCACCTGGTTGAAGATTGCCGCTAACAACATCACCGTTCCAATATAAGCAAAGGGGATATGCCAGGTGATGGAATGGCGGGCGAGCAGGAAGATACCACCGATGAGTAAGGCCAGCGCACTGGTCTCACCAATACTGCCCGCCTCAAAACCCAAAAATGCATCGAGATAACTGTAGTGATAGGCATCGAGCGCTGAATTGATCGGTATGCCGAGTGTGGCTTCGGTTTTAATATGCCCCAATGGTGAGGCCATGCTGATGGCATCGAGGCTGAGATGAGTTGTGGCCAGCAGTGCATCGGTGCCGGAAAAAAACAGTGTGGCACAGAGAGAGAAATCGTACAAGTCGAGTGCCGGAGCCAGTGATGACATCGGCATGATCCAGGTGGTCATACTCAGGGGAAAGGAGATGAGTAGAATTACCCGGGCGGATAGAGCCGGATTGAAAATATTATGACCCAAACCGCCATAGACCTGTTTGCCGAGTACGATGGCAAAAACACTGCCGAGCACGGCCATCCACCATGGTGTGGTCGCAGGTAAAGTGAGCGCCAAAAACAGGCCGGTCAGGGCAGCGGAGTTATCCAATAATGTCGATAAGGGGCGCTTCATCAGTTTGAGGCAGGCAGCCTCGGTTAATAAGGCGCTGAGCATGCAGCTGACAATGAGAAAAACAGCCAGCCAGCCGAATAAATATACGCTGACTGCGGTGGCAGGCAACAATGCCAGCACAACGGTGAGCATCATCATGCGAATCGAATCGCCACCGTGGCTGTGTGGGGAGCTGAGCATAATCAGAGGCATTATTTTTTCTCCTCCGTTGTTGTGTTTGGACTTGGACTGGCGCTTGCATCCGTAGCTTGTTCATCGGCGGCCTTGCTCACGTCCGGTGTGGTTTCCGGCTTTGGCGCATGTGTCCTGCGCACGCGGGAACGGCGCGCTGCCTTTTCGGCTTGTTCGCGTTGCATGCGTTCATCGCGCCCTTCCGAGCGCTGGCGCGATGCTTCGGCAAAAACCTGTTCACGCCGACCCATGGATACCTGCCCTTTGCCGTAACGAAAGTAATGCACCAAGGGGATGTTTGAAGGACAGACATAGGAGCAGCAACCGCATTCGATGCAATCGAACAGCTGATAACTCTCGGCTTTTTCGGTTTGATCGCTGCGGCAAAAGTCTGCCAGCAGATTGGGTACCAACGAGGCCGGACACACTTCACTGCAATGGCCACAGCGAATGCATGGATCTTCAGCACTGTGAGCTGCCGCCATAGCATTGCGACCGAGTGCAAGAATGCCGCTGGTGGACTTGATTACCGGAATATCCGGATGACGCAAACGTTCACCCATCATCGGGCCACCGTGTACAATCTGAATGCCAGTGAAATCATCGAGCCCTTGGCGTTCAAATAACGAACGGATCGGGGTGCCAAGACGTACACTCAGATTGGCAGGCTTTGGTAGCGCATCACCACTGAGCGTGACAATGCGTTCGGTCAGTGGTCGCCCCAATACAATGGCATCATGCAAGGCTTTGCTGGTGCCGACATTCTGGCAGAGAACACCAACGTGCATGGGTAATTTTCCACCCGGCACTTCGTGTCCGGTTAAGCTGTATATCAATTGTTTTTCACTACCCTGCGGATAGCGCGTGGGTAATACTTCCACACGCACATCATCCATGCCCTGTTTGTCAGCCAAAGCCAGTTGCATGGCTTCGGCGGCATCGGCCTTGTTGTCTTCAATGGCAATAATGCCGGAGCTGGTGCCGACCATGTGCATGATGATGGCCATGCCATCGATAATCTCGGAGGCACGCTCAACCATCAAACGATGATCGTTGGTCAAATAAGGTTCGCATTCGATACCATTGAGAATCACGGTATCGATTGGAAAGCGTTTATCCTGCACCAGCTTGATGAAGGTGGGGAACGCAGCACCTCCGAGCCCGGCTAAACCGCACATGCGAGCCCGTTCACGCAAGATGGTTGGATCGGTGCTCTGCCAATCGGTGATCGGGGGCAGGGAGTCATCGGGTTGATCGTCACCATCGGCTTCAATGAACACCGATGGCATGCCCATGCCGGAGGGGTGGGCAATCGGTGATTCTTCAATCTTGACCACGCGGCCGGATGTGGATGCATGGACGGGTACCGACAAATAACCTTCCGATTTGGCAATTTTCTGACCACGCAGCACGCGTTCACCAACCGATACCAGTGCTGAACATGGCGTACCAATATGCTGTTTCATGGGTAAAATGAGCATGGGGGGAAGATCGACCACTTCAATCGCACTGTCGGCGGAGAGCTTATGCATTTCAGGGTGAATGCCACCCGGAAAACTGTCTGGCAGCAATCCCATTTTTTGAGCTAGAGTTCTAAACATGGCCGCTATGTTTCTCCCGTCGTTCATGCCCCAGTTGTGAGCGTTTGGTGTCTGGCAATGGCCAGGCCCAGTGTTCAATCAGTTCCGGTTTCACCAGCATATCAATGCAGTCCACCGGGCACGGCTCCACACATAAGGTGCAGCCGGTGCAATGATCGGTGATGACCGTGTGATATTGTTTGGGTGCGCCAATAATGGCATCGACAGGGCAGGCTTTGATGCACAATGTGCAGCCGATACATTCATCTTCGCGCACAAACGCCAGCATGGGCGCGGTGGCTTCCTCTTCTACGTCTTTGGGTTCGACACCCATTAACGAGGCGATTTGTAACATGGTGCGTTCGCCACCCGGCACGCAGTGGTTCACATCGGCTTCGCCGCCAGCAACAGCTGTGGCGTAAGGCTTGCAGCCCGGATAGCCACATTGTCCACACTGGGTTTGTGGCAGCAGGTTGTCGATGTTGTCGATCATCGGGTCGCCTTCGATATGAAAAATCTTTTGCGCAATGGCCAGCACAATACCAGCACATAAAGCAAACGCGCCGAGGCTGGCGAGCGCATAGAGTAGGCCGGTCATGTGTTATTCACGCAAGCGATTAATCGTATCGATAGGGGAGACATAGGAAAAGCGCGCCGACTAAATTTTGACCAGGCCGGAAAAGCCCATGAACGCCAGACTCATCATGCCCGCAGTGATTAAGGCAAGAGGCGAGCCTTTGAATGCAGCCGGCACCGGTGAGACATCAATGCGTTCGCGAATGCCGGCAAATAAAATCAGCACCAGCGCAAAACCAATGGCGGCACCCGCACCATACAAGGCGGAAGTCAAAAAGGTTTGCTCCTGCTGCACATTGAGAATCGCCACACCAAGCACGGCGCAGTTGGTGGTGATCAGGGGTAAGAAGATCCCCAGAGCCTGATACAGAACCGGGCTGGTTTTATGAATCATCATCTCGATCAACTGCACCAGGGAAGCGATAATCAGGATAAAGAAAATGGTCTGTAAATAGAGTAAATCCAATGGAATCAGCACATATTGCTGCACCAGCCACGATGCAGTGGAAGCCAGTGTCATCACAAACATCACGGCGAACGACATACCGACAGCTGTTTCAACTTTGCTGGACGTGCCCAAAAAGGGGCAAATACCAAGGAACTTGGTCAATACATAGTTATTGACCAGCACAGCGGAGAGCAAAATTAAAGCGAATTCAGTCATGGCGCGGGAGTATAGGGCGATGCCCTATGCGCGTACACCGCTGAAAACCCACACTTTTTAATGTTTTTTAGCTGCTCCTGTGTTCGCTCTGCTAAAGAGATGCGCTGTATTTGCTCAAATACGCATGAAATGTGCTATGATTGCATTCATTGTTTTAACTCGCATTCTTCATGAATCGTCGTGATGATTGCGCCGATCCTTTGTTTGCAACGGATTCTTTCATGCATCATGCGGGTTAAACTATCTGTCAGCATCGAATAAAAGGGGAGAGAATATTGAGGGCGTTACAAAGTATCATAATATGTTGGCTGCTTGCGTTGCCATTGCAGGCCTTGGCCAATGGATTCCAGCTGCCGGATCAATCGGTTCGGGCTGTCGGTATGGCCGATGCATTTACCGCAGTTGCCGATGATGCGTCTGCTGTCTGGTATAATCCGGCCGGCATCGCTTTTCAGCAACAATCGCAAATAAGCCTTGGCATGGTGAATATTTATATTCCATCCGTGGATTTCACATCCAATAGCAGTAATCCGTTTCTGCCCTTGGCGACAACAGCTCAAAACAAGCGTCAGAATGCTATTGTGCCGCATGTCTATATGAGCTACGTCGATCCAACATCAGATGTATCCTTTGCTTTGGGAATTAACAGCCCTTTTGGCTTGGAAACGGATTGGACGGGCACGGCGCTGGCTGATGCCTCCACGTTCTCCCGTATTCAAATGATCAATATCAATCCGACGATAGCCTATAAAGTGAATGATCATTTCGCTATCGCTTTTGGTGTGGATTATACCTATGTGAAGGATGTGGACTTGAACAATAGTATCTTGACTCAGCATGGTAATGGTGATGGTTGGGGCGCTAATATAGGACTATTGTACAAGGCTGAACGATTCAATTTGGCTCTCACCTATCGTAGTCAGATTGCGGTCCAGGTGAATGGTACGACATCGAGTACACTTGGTGGGCGCGCATCTGCAAGCACTTCTTTCAAATTCCCCGACATGCTCAATGTCGGTATCGCAGTTCACCCCACAGAAACATTAACGATCAGTGTGGAAGCAGATTGGGTGAACTGGGGGAAATACGATCAGGTTGCCTTGAATTATAGCAGCCCGATTACCATTCCGACCGGCCTGCCCGTGCCACCGCTTGCGGCTGTGCGCAGCATTGTGCTGCAAAAGCAGTGGCATGCGACGATCTCCCCGAAAATCGGTCTGACGTGGCAGTTGGATGATGCGATTCAGCTTCGCTTGGGCTATTCCTTTGATCCATCACCGGTGAATGATCGCTTTGCAGCGCCTGATATGCCGATCAATGATCAGCATAATTTTTCAGTTGGACTTGGCTTTCATGCCAATAAACATGTCAGCTATGACCTTGCTTATATGTACACAAAGCAAATCACCTTGAATCAAACAGCTCCAACAGGCGCGGATGCTCTGGGCAATGGCCGCTATACGGCTCAGGCGCATCTATTTGGTGCAGCTGTAAACTATCAATTCTAGTTATGCCCGCTTCTATCGCTGATTCCGCGTCAGAGACAAAGGTGAGCACAATGGCAACGGTGCTGATCGTCGAGGATGATCCGTTGATGCGTCAGCATTTCGAGTTGGCCGTTGCCGCACACCCCAAGCTGACGCTGTTTGGCTCGGTGGGCAGTTGCAAGGCGTGTCGGGCATTGCTGCACGAGCGGCCGGATGTGATGCTGGTTGATCTCGGCTTGCCGGATGGCAATGGCACGAGCTTGATACGTCAACTCAAATCCATGCATCCATCGGCTGAAGCGATTGTCGTGTCTGTGTTTGCTGAAGAAGATAAAGTGGTTGGTGCGATTCGCGCCGGAGCCAGCGGCTATTTGCTCAAGGATATGTTTAAGGAAAATATCGGCGCATCGATTATGGATGTGCTGGGCGGCGGTTCGCCAATCAGCCCATCGATTGCCCGTTATATTCTCAAAGCACTGAGTAATACAGACGATGCGCCGGCTGATGAGCATATTGCACCTGTCGAATTGAGTCGCAGGGAAACCGAAGTGCTGAATTTGATTGCACGCGGTTACAGCCGCAAGGAGATTGCTTCCCTACTTGTTTTGAGTCGGCATACTGTAGTCAGTCACATTCGCCATATCTATGAAAAGCTGGAAGTGCATAGTCGCAACGAGGCTGTGTTTGAAGCCTGCCAGCAGGGCTTGATCAAACTCTATGATTAAAATCGCATGGATTATTATATGTCTCTTGGTCAGTGGATGCTGGTCGGATAAACAGGCACTTGACAGTCATAGCGTGATTCACTTGAGCAACGTAGAAACATTGGCAAATGATGATTTCAGCTCTCCTCCTGCCGCTGCTCACGATTGGCAGCAGGTTAGTTTGCCCGATAATTGGAATCTCACCCGTCCAGATCAGGGCGGTGGAGTATGGTATAGAATATCGATTGATCTGACTGAGGATGCAAGACAAAGCATGGCTGTATTGGTCGCCAATTTCAGTATGAATGCCTCGATATGGTGGGGCGATATTCAGATTGAATCCGGTGGGCACATGACAAAGCCGTATACGCGCAGCTGGCATAGGCCATTATACGCTACAATCAATCCGGAACAGTTAAAGCGAGGGCATCACTGGTTGTATGTGCGCGTGCAGGGTTATGCCAATGATGCATCGGGTTTGGGTGATGTATATTTCGGGCCGGAATCCGAGTTGCTGCCGATTTATGGCACTATCTTTTTCATGCAACGAACGCTGAGTTTTATGGCGCTGGCCTGTACCTTATTATTGGCTTTTGGCGCGTTGTTGATGTGGCTATTGCAACGTAAGCAGAGTGCTTTTCTGTGGGTCGCCTGTGCTTCGCTGGCATGGTCATTGGTGATTTGTAATTTTGTAGTGCTTGATCCGCCGATGTCACGTTTTTACTGGGAAGCCCTAGTCGATGGGGCAATCGAAGTGTATGCGATGATTCTGCTGATTCTGGTGTTGCGGGTTTTGGGAGAGCCAAAACCATTGCTTGAGAGGTCTGTGATTTTTCTGATGGCTTTAGGCTGGGCTGTGATTTTGCTGTTTGGCGATGATGTTGTGCTAATGGCCTGGGCCATGCCCATCCACACGCTCACCATTGTCATTATTATTTACCTGTTATGCCTATGCCTGTACCGCTGGTACCAACAGCAAAATTTGAATGCCTTTGTGCTTGCTTTGGCTATTCTGATTCAACTGGCGACAGCGGCTCACGATTGGTGGGTGGTTTATTTTGGCAATCAACTGGATTCCGTCTTGATTATGCAGTCAGGCCCTACATTAACCTTGATCGTGGTCGGTGGGTGGATGATTTATAGCTTTTCAAAATCATTGCGTTTGGCTGAAACCCATACCACGCAAATGGAAGCAGAAGTGATGCGTGTAACAGCTAACTTGAAGCAGGAGCAGCAGCAGTTGGCGAAATTACAGAAAAAACAGGTTATTCATGAAGAGCGTGAACGCTTTACGCGTGAGTTGCATGATGGACTCGGTGGTTATCTGGCTGCGATTTCATCGATGTTGCACG
>CAYOTF010000030.1:8445-19298 GCA_964406805.1 uncultured Zetaproteobacteria bacterium
CCAAACCCTCTACCAGGCCTTGCTGCAGATGCGTGTGCTGATGGATGGCGTTGGCGAAGAATGTCATGATGTTGGCATGCTGTTAGGCATGTTGCGCCACAGATTGCAGCAGCCATTACAGGCATGGGGCTTGCAGGTTAGCTGGAATCTGACCGGCGTACCCATGCGGTGCACCTTGCAGGATGGCCATGCCATCCATGTAATGCGTATCGTGCAGGAAGCCTTAACCAATGCCGCTCGCCATGCCAATGCCGACTGGGTGGAGGTGCGTGCGAGCATGATGCAACAATCGGATCAAGATCATGTGTGCATTGAAGTGATTGATAATGGTTGCGGTTGGGATGCACTGCCGGAAGCTGGCAAAGGCTTATCCAATATGCAGAGCCGTTCAGATATCATGGGCGCGACGCTGACTATGTCTTCTGTAGCGAATTCGGGCGTGCATATCCGGCTTGTGATCCCGGTGTACCTCGCCTGATTGTTCACATGATTCGTGATGCTATGATAAAGCCGCATCGCACAAACGTGCGATAACAAAGGCTCTACCCTTCTTCCACTATTGCCCCCGTCCGCTTTCATCAGGGCACAGGGGGAATGCATGCGTCGTCAACCATCTATTCAGCAACAACATCAACAAGGTGCGGCAGAAAATTCTGTTGCTGTGGTTCACATGCTCAGACCTGTACAGATTTCCAGTCTCGGTGGTATGTCGATCCATGTGCATGGACGGGATATTGGTGTGCAAGGCTGGAAAAGCCCCAGGGTGTATCAATTGCTATCCCTGATTATTGCCATGGGCGGCAAAAACATTGCTACTCACCATATTTGCGATGCGATTTATCCTGATATGGAAGGTGATAAGGGCATGCAAAACCTCGAATTTATTTTGCGTCGTTTACGTCAGGTGATGCAGCCTGAACTGGGCCAGGGTATCAAAGCAACGCAGGTGATTTGCTTGCATCAAGGCAAGGTCAGTTTGAATAGCGATTATTGTGATGTGGATATTTGGCAGTGGAACGATTTATGTGCAGAGGCGCGCCAACTGCGCATGGTAGCGGGTGACTTGTCGTCGGCCACAGCATGTGAGCAACAGGCCGCTTTGATGCTATCTGGCCGGTTTCTGGATGGTGATGATGCCTTTGAGGCTGTAGGTAGGCATAAATTGATATGGCGTGAACGTGTTTGTAACTGGATTGATGCCACGATTAGGCACTGGCGTAACGATGAGTTAGCCGGCTATGATCAAATGATGATGCTGTTTGAAATATGGCAAAATATAGACTCATCTTCGGAACGCTTGTGTATGCAGCGCATGCGGGTGTTGCTGGATGATGGTTATACTGTTGATGCCAAGCGTGTTTATTATGCCTGGGTGCAACAGATCAAGGCAGAATATGGTTTCAACCCATCGCAGCAGGCGGTTGCCTTATCCAATAGGATTTCCAAAACGCTCAATAATGTCATCAAGTGATATTACTTGCACCTTATCACTTAGCGGATATGTCTGTTCAACAGGAGCAACCACGTAACAGGCATCAGCGTTTAAACTTTCAAATGCACTCCAGTTACCTTTGCTTAGTTTGGGGCAAGTCGAAGACTTGATTTCAATGGCAATTTTTCGGTTGGATTTTTCCAACACAAGGTCAATCTCCGCACCATTTGAGGTTCTATAATAACTTGCTTGCCAGCGTGGAGTTGAGTTAATATATTCTCAATCACAAACCCTTCATACGAGCTGCCATAAACAGGATGTGAAAACAATTGATCCATCGACTCAATATCGAGCAGAGCATGCATCAGGCCGCTGTCACGAATATAAACTTTTGGTGATTTTATCAGTCGTTTTTTTATATTTCCCGACCACGGCTTCAAAGCCCTGACAACAAAGGTCTGTTCCAGTAAATCAATATACTTCCGAATGGTATGCGCACTAACACCCATGGAATCTGCAAGTTTTGAAGCATTGAGTGTCTGCCCATGGCTATGAGCTAGCATACGCCAGAAACGCCCCAGCGTATTGGCTGGAACATTAAACCCAAGCTGAGGTATATCACGCTCAAGAAATGTACGAATATAATCCTCACGCCACTGAAAGCTGGATTCATCATCGGCATTCAACAAGCTACGAGGATAACCACCACGCAACCATAATTGATTGATGTCAAACTCTTTACTCTCTGCGCGTGAAAAAGGAGTGATCTCCAAATACGATATTCTTCCAGCCAACGATTCTGAACTTTGTCTGATTAAATCTCTTGAAGCCGAACCAAGTAGCAAAAATTGAGCATTATTTTTATTGCGATCAATCACACTGCGCAATATAGCAAACAACTCTGGAGCGCGTTGAATCTCATCCAAACAAATCATCTTATCTTTATATTGCTGAAAGAATGCTTCAGCATTGCTTAACTTATTGAGATCAGAAGGGCGCTCCAAATCCAAATATATTGCATGAGGAAATTCGCCAATAATCCTTTCGGCAAGCGTGGATTTCCCCACTTGTCTGGCTCCCAAAAGCGCCACAGAAGGATTGGAATGCAATCTTTTTATAATCGAATTAAAGATGTTTCTTTCTCTGTATCCATGCATATCTGAAGCATACATTGTAATTTGCATGGATAAAAGAAATTATTTTATTTGGGTTGTAATTATTCAGGTCAGATTCTTCGTATCAAAAGGTGGTTGGACAAACAGACAGCACAGGCAGGGTCAACGCTTTACTTTATAGATGTTGTTTATAGGCTGCAGTGATGTCTCGCCCTTTACGTTTGGAATATCCTGGAGCCCTTTACCATGTCACTAGCCGTGGCAATGCTCAGGCGGATATTTTTCTTTGGTTGAGAAAGAAGCACACCTGCTTGAGCTATGCCGGTACATTGTTCTGAATCCGGTGCGTGCTGGCATGGTGAAGGATGTAAGCCAATGGCGGTGGAGCAGCTATCATCAAATGTTCTCCATGAACACAAGTGAGCAATGGATGGCGATTGCCCATGTGTTGGGGTTGTTTTCTGCACAAGCCGACATAGCGCTTGAACAGTATCAATCTTTTGTGGCCAACGGGACTGCTGATCGGCCATGGGATAAACTGCGGGGTCAGGTTTTTCTAGGCAGTGAGGATTTTCTCTCCAGAAGCGAGGCCATGCTTTCAAAAAGGATGCTGGATCCATCGGTTTCTTTAACCCAACGCCATCCTGCCCGGCCAACCTCTCTTCAAGTTCTGCAAAATGTGGCTCAGGCATTCTCACTTGAGGTAGCACAGGTGTTGGATCGGCGCGTTCATCGTGAGGCCTATAGCGCGGGTGTTTTTTTACTGCGCCGAACATGCAATATGAGCTTGAAAGAGGTAGCAAGTCTGGCAGACATTTCACCGGCAAGGGTATCTCAAATTCAATCGGAAACAAATTATGATCAGCTGCCTGATCATCTTAAAGTCTATAAAGTAAAGCGTTGACCCTATGGTGGTTAAAGTCTATAAAATAAAGCGTTGACCCTATGGTGGATTGTTCAATATACCTTGATTTTACACTTAGGCAACAACTACGCTACCAAACCACCGTCACCAATACCGAATCAGTATAGTTCCCGGGGGCTGGTGACTGGCCTGCTGTCATTTGGCCATAAATAATCAGATTAAGGCCCTGCTGGATAAGCGTCCCCGGCGTACCATCACCCCATATTTGTGTGTGTGCTGCATCGGTGTAGAGATTATAACTCAAGCGTTGACCGGATTGCGATTTCATTTTTCTTGCCGCAAAGTTGGCTGGCAACTGTTGGCCTGCATCCATATAGACCTGTACTGTTGTAACTGCAGGCAATCCGGTGCAAACGGTTGTAACGCTACCCGTGCTACCAAGCGTGACTGTCCCCAGATAAGTACCGAATCCCACTGGAGTCGTTGAGACGATGCAGCCAGCATTCGATGTGACTGCTGCCAGAGAGATCAACCCCAGCAGCAGCAGTATATTGAATCCAGTTTTAATCATGTGTTTTCTCCTTATCCATCGTACAAACAAGCTTACCTAGTTTAATAAACACCTCATCACTTTCAGGCACACGCATCATAAACTGACAATCTCGCTGTTCGTTAAACAAACGCGCTTGGTATTCGCCCGTATGCATATTCTCAATATAAAACGCACCACCATATCCAACAACTGCAGTCTGTTTTTGATCGCCCTTGATTAATTCTAAGCCATAGAATGCCGCATCTTTTTCGCCCTGAGCGTCTTGAATAAACAGCGTCCCCTCAATGCTCTGAAACTTTTGCACTCCGAAATCAACCACAGCACCACCATGAAAAGGTACACTGATATTCCTGCTTGTGAAATCCACCTGATAACTCATCGGCATGCTGCCAGCATCAATACTCAAATCGTTTTCATTATACGCAATCAAATTTGGCACCAATAATTCACCCTTACTATTGGTATGTCCCACCAGTTGATTACTATTACTCACCGGAATATTCGCCATGCCTTTGGTTCGCACCAGCGCAAAACCGCCGCTAATCGGTCGGGACATATAAATGCTATGATCAAGCAAAGCCAGCGCCCCCCGTCCTGAAATCAGATAACTGCCAGATTTATTATCTCCCACCCTGCTTATGTCCATTTCACTGTAACGATTACGCCATGTAACACGAGCAGACGATTCAAGCCGCTTGGAGAACTCCCTCTTGCGTGTTTGCAAAGCAACACCATAACCTTCGCCTACAGGCGGATTCAATTGTATCTGCATGCCAACACTAAGGACACCATCATTTCTATCGCCGTTAACGCTTAACGAAATACCATTCTTGGACGTATAATTCATGCCCATTGAATAATTCGATTGCGTGTGATGATTTACTGAATCACTGCGCCATCTTCCAGCCATAGTCAGACCTATATTTGCAAATAGACGTGCCGAATAAAAAGCCGATACTTTACGTTCTCTCACCCCATCTTGCCGCCAGCGATGCCTGTAATTACCCGATATATTTCCCATGCCAAACAGTCCAAAACCCAAGCCAGTTCCCACTTCCCAGCGGCTGCTTTGTGGCGAGCTTGTTGTTTGCAACACCGTTCGATAAGCCGGTGTCGCAGCACTCACAAATACGTTAGGAGAAAACGCATTCCAGGCTGTCAAGCTATAGCGCATCGATCCACTCACCCCGCGTGCAGTGCCAACAGAGCTGCCCATCAACAGTAAATTCATATCTCCTACCGTTCCAGTGATCAGACTAGCTGAGAGACCTGCATTGAATGCTCCACCCTTATAAGCGGCATGTGCCCCTCCGGTCAATCCATCACTGACACCTATACGGTGAAACCCCATCAGTACCGGTGAACCTGTATAAACCAATTCACCAAGTGTATTGCGTTGCTGTGGTACGCCCAGACTATAGCTAAAATCAGAAAGCCCCGGCGCAAGCAGTTGTGAGGAAAAATAATAAGGGATCTTATGCCGTGTTTCGCGCCCAAAAGCATCACGAACAACAATCTCAACGTCACTATGACCTTCATAAAGAGGTAGGTCCTTCAAGCTCAATGGTCCCGGTGCCACATGTTCCATTTTTATTAAATTACCATTGATGTAAACCTTGATTTCAGAAGCAGTAGGCAACAAAAGGTTGAACGATGTTTTGGGTGTATTCACCTGATAGGGTTTAAGTCCGAATGCTCGGGTCACCGTAACACCACCCAAAGTTGCACCGATTCCAGCAGCTCCAGTAGAAGAGACCACATCACCAGCCGTAACTCTGAGCAAATGATCTGAATCATCCCAGAGTAGCTGGGATTGTGTGCGCAACCAATGTTTGCGAGCTTGATTCAGATTCGTGTAATCAGCATTCGTGGAGAAAAACACATCTCCCAAACGTACCCCCAACTCCAGAGGCAAACTTACCGATTTACTTGTGCTCGACTGAGACCATCCATAATTAAAATTATAATTAAGAAATGTCGAATTCTCTCTCAACATCTCACTGTTATTCTGTCGCTCTTCAGTTAAGAAAATTTGCTGGGGAGATAACCACTCCGGCTGCACCATCATATCCAGTTCACCATTATTCATATCGAGTTTATAACGCATCTCTTTTTTCAGGCTTGCTAATGATAATGATTGATCTTCCGGCTGCATTTCCAGCACCTGAATTCCGCTCAAGCCCAACTGCTTGAGCGTATCCGGCTTACTCCAGACACCGCCTTGCTGATCCAACTCAAAAAAATGATCACCCTGATCCTCACCATTAACCTTGACGTGAAGAACCGCAGTTTCCAATTTCAAAGCATCGGCCTGACTAGTTGAAGCGATCGGTTTTTCAATGATTTCCGGAAGATGCTTTGTCACTTCAGATGCCTTGATAGCAGCCGATGCATCAAACAATGCATCCGCTTCCTCTGTTACCCCGGCAACAATGATCCCGCCCGTTTGAGTTTCCATAGCTTTTAACGCCGCAGTATATTCATGTACTACCGCATCCGAAAAAGCCAAGCGAGGTGAAATCACCGCCAAAATAATCTCAACCGAAATAAGCATGCCCCCGACAATCACCAGGCGCAATACATTCATAGAAAAATATCAGCCATCCTTACCCGAAACTGCTACCGATTTAGCCTGATCCGTGATTTCATCGCAAATCCCATCGTTCAAAGTAAATGATTTTTCCTTCTTTCCAGCCTCAGTAACTACTTTAATCGATAGTCTATCCATGCCACGGCAGTCGCTACTACTCAACTCCAGAGGAAACGCCTTATTGATACCAGCCAACACATACCAGCCTTGCGCCGTACCGCTATACGTCTCTTTTCCATTCTTGCTACCGCTAAGCTCTAGTTTTTTAGCCATCAGGTAACGTCGACCTGTATTTTCCACCCAACCAACCAGCTTGCCATCTACAACACTGATAGCCTTGACTGTTGGCAATGGCTCCCGACTTGTTCCAATCGGACGAATAAACACCGGCATACTAATCTGCACGGCCATTTTCATCCCCATTTTACCTGGCTC
Source organism: uncultured Zetaproteobacteria bacterium (assembly GCA_964406805.1). GTDB lineage: Bacteria > Pseudomonadota > Zetaproteobacteria > Mariprofundales > Mariprofundaceae > Mariprofundus. The sequence goes on from CAYOTF010000030.1 coordinate 15,436, forward strand.
ATCCACTGGTAATTCACGGATAAACAACCGAAATGCAAGTTCTTTAGCCAACGCCTTCTCTTGATAACCCACACGAATCACTTTCTTTTGATGCGGTAGCAATCGAAATATCTTTGGAAAGAAGGTTAATCGTTGTGTTGCTTGCATGGCATCTTTGCCATTTTCACCTTGCTTCCAGAGCATCGCACGCACCTGCATATTGGCCACTTCATCACTTTCATTGACAACCGTCACACTGCCAATTTTAGCACCCTCCTCAAATGCCAATCGCGTTGGGTACACATTGAATGAGCCTGCTGATGCGATATTATTCATGGCCATGCAACACAGCATGGCTGTTAAAATATGTTTTAAATTCATCTTATTTTCTCCTGCTTGATTGGTGTGGGGAAGCATGCAACACGCCGACCGAGAACCAAGCGAGTTCAAATCTCGCCAGTTTCTCGGTTGACGGATGGTTGTATGTCGTCACTTAATGATAATGTGGAAGATGCAAACTTCCAATACGCAAGCGGATTGATGAGTATTTAGTCATCATCACCATTATATAGTAAATAATGCCAAGGGGATTCAGATATGGGCTTCGCTATCAAACAAGATATGTTGATTCACCGACTTGCCATCTATGTCTGCATAATGTCCTTTTTCTACGCCAATATCGCCTATGCAGCCACCAACAGTACCAACCTATCCGTCTCGGTTTCAGTGCCACCGCAAGCCAACATCACTGGCGGCCAAATTCATTTTGGCACATCCAGCAATCCAAGCTTAACACAAAATGCCAGCGGCATATTCCAAGTTAACGTAAGCACGGGTTACGCCTATCACATCACCCTGGATGCAGGCTTACATGCCACTTCAACACGACGATTGAGCAGTTCCACAGGGCATTTTCGTCCGTACAGCCTTTATCAAGATGCTGCACATAGCATCCAATGGGGGGATGCACTCTTTGCAAACACCTACCCTGCAGGCCAAGCCGTTGCAAACACAGGCACAGGGGCTACTCAAACATTCACAGTCTATGCCTCGCTGCCTGGTCAGCCTCGTATTGCTGTGCCTACGGGCAGCTATACAGATGCCGTAACCATTACGGTTCATTATTAATGACTACCCCTTCCAAGTATTTTTAATACTTTAGAGGCTTGCTTCTCGTTCGTCTCTCGGTTGACCTGTGCATTATTCGGTTTGTCCTGCTTGTTTGGAACTAGGATGCAGGAACAAGTGGGCATGCCCACTTGTTCCTGCATCCCATACCGGCATCACAGGAGAGTTGTAAATGGTCGTATTTGTTGTTGATGATAATGAAGATATCACTGATTTCTTAGCTTGTTTACTCTCCGGTCAAGGGATCGATGTGCATACATTCAACCACCCGCTTGCAGCCTTGGCATGCATAAAGCAAAGCCAATTGATGCCTCGTTGGTTGATCTCCGACTACAATCTCCCTTCAATCAATGGCGTTGAACTACACAAACGCATTAAATCACTGACACCCAACTTACAAACCTTAATCATCTCCGGGCGCAATGCTCAGCCCGATGTAGGTCACATTCCTTTTATGCAAAAACCATTTCAACCTGAACAACTCATCAATCATATCAGATCGCACCAGGTCGCATCGGATTGTACCCGACCGATCACTAGCGCCCATATATAAATAACTGCATCAGACTCGCCCGGTTCTCGGTTCAGGTATTCTAGCATACGCATATTCATCATGAATAACGGATGAGTATCAATTCAACAACGAAGGAGAATCACATGAAAAACAAATATATTCTGGCAGCAATGGGCGCAATGATGCTCTACGCAGGTCAGGCATACGCAATAACACAAACAAAACCCATGCAGGTATCGCTTAACAATATCGCCGCTGTAACTGTATCAACATCAGCAGTTAATTTCGGTGATATCACTACAAACACCTTATTCCCCACGGCTACAGGCTCGATTACTGTCAACGCCACTATCGGCGCAGTTTATACCATTAGTATTGATGCCGGCCAGCATCAAAGCAACGTTAATGGAGTCTGTAGAAACGTGAGCGCCTCGCTTACTGTTCAGCGTGGTTATCAAACATATACCGATAGTGCTTTAACCACAGCATGGGGGGATTCGGACACACAGGCCACCTGCCCATCAACCACAAGCCTTGCTGGTGGTGGAGCAAGCGTTAGCGGCACAGGAACTGGTGTGAGCCAATTGCGGCCAGTGCATTTCAAAGCTTTTGCTGGTAATAAAATCGGCCTTATGACCGATATATTAACTGTAACTGTTGTTTACTAAACACAACGATTACTGTTCAACATAACAGTATAGCAATCAAAACGGGCAGGGATATATCCCTGCCCGTTTCTATGTGAACCAAACAGGATCAACGCCTTACTTACTAGAATATATTGAACATCTCGCTCATTTCTCGGCGTAAGCATGCCATTATAAGCAACACATCTATCCGATTAAATTGATGATCCAGAAGCACAATAAAAAGGAGTTATGATGATAAAAAACAAAACTTATCTTCTAACAGCCATAGGCCTTGTGACCATGCTATTGTCCGGTCAAGCATTCTCCTTTACAGCCTCAGGCACGATGAACATTAATGCCACCATTATCCCATCCTGCACAATAGGTCTTAGCAATGTAGCTTTTGGTAATATAGTGAATAACACATTCACACTACAAAACTTTAATGTCATTATTAATTGCAGCTCTGGAACCAACTACAATGTAGGTATTAATGCCGGACTGCATAACGGGGGCAGCACATTTCTCCGCCACATGCAAGATTCCACGGGAGCCTCTTCAATTTTCTACAGCATAAAGCACACAAATGCTGATTGGGGTGATACTGGTTTTGGAAATACATTCACTGGAAGCCCTGTTGCCGGAACTGGAAGTGGAGTAAATCAAACAATTACAGGAACAATGATGGCTCTGCCGAATAACGGCAATTCAAATGTAACACTATTAAACACAGTACATTCAGATATTGTAACTGTCACAGTAAACTACTGAGAGAAGCGGGGAACCGCTGATCAACAGTCCAGCGGCTTCCCAACGCTTGGAGATAGATAACATATCACCAACAAGGTGACGGTGTGGTTTTCCAAAACACCATATATATCAAATAATTACACCCTTAATCCAATGTCAATATTGGTTCTTGGGCTAACGCTTTATAAGGTGAACCTTCATCGTACTGTTTGAACATGCCCGAAAAAGATTTCGTTTTTGGAGCTACACTGTGGATCATTGACATTGGATGCGGCAACGGTGGCAGCAGAAGTGACCGCTTCAGCAGCGCCACCCCTCTGCTCTCCCCAATTAAAAACTTAAGATTCTACTTCTGTTGCCGATATTAATGATACTGCTATTAATTTTTAGCGACCGGGGTGTCATTATGCGGATCACGATGAAAATCATTCAGAGCCTATTATTAACCTTCATAATAGGCTGTCTGCCGAGCATTGCATCGGCAAAAAATGTTACAGCGACCATGCTTGTTAGCATGAATGTAATACCCGTTTGTTCAATTAGCTTTGAAGATGATATTGAAAATGATTTTTCAGCCGATAGCAGCATAAACATTCGCTGTGGGCAGAGCGATATCCATCGTATCTCAACATATTACAAAAGATCGCACCATCACGCCTATGCTAAATACAATAATGACGATGATGAAAAACTCACTACCATCGAGTTTTAATCCCCTGGTTGAAAAAAACCATACGACTCACTGAAGTCCTCCGAGGAATGATTACCCTGCAACAGATAGCACAGATAGGGCAAAGGGGACGCTACCTGTTCAGCGACAATTACGGTGTCCGGTCACCGACAATTAACTTGTCCGGTTTGAA
>CAYOTF010000031.1:0-19282 GCA_964406805.1 uncultured Zetaproteobacteria bacterium
CCCCGTCGCCGCTTTACTACGAATGGTCGCTTGAATGATTTCAGTGAAACTTCAGCATTAAAAGATAGCGTTCTCTCTTGCCTTTGAACTGGTACTCAGATGAGGGCACAGAATAATTTAAGCATTGCATACCTAGATCAGCGGATTGATTATAATGAGCCTCGAATGGTGGCTTATGGATACACCAAGTCTCGGCTTGTCGTGGTCGTTTATACAGTTCGTAGTAAGACATTCGGGCAGCAGGTGAATGACAGGATAGAAGTTTTTTTAAAACCTGATGAGAGACTGTATCTTTTAATACGGTTCTCATGCCTCTCTCATTGTAAATATTGCACTTGTTGACGATGTAACCCAAAAGATGTGTAATCTCACGGAGACCTTCATCGAGCTTTTTTAGAAAAATTCAGAGGGGTAATATCATGGCAGCGTATCAAAAATATAAAGTCGTCACTGAGCGGCTACCGGATGCTATTAAGCGGGCGCAAAAACTAGCCGATATGGCTATTGAACGAGAAATGAATGAAGCGCAAACCACAGATGTGGTCGAAGATATACTAGATGTTATGTTTCATTATGATCGATTCGACGATAGAAAACCGCAGTACAATATTGATGGAAAAAGCAAAAATATTGTGGATATTTTGCTTGATTTTAACGACATCCGGGTTCCGGTGGAAATCAAACACGCGAACCTGAAATTGACAGCACGCGAAGAAGGGCAGATCGAGGATTATGTGAAACTGCTCGGCTGCGAATTTGGCATCTTAACCACGGGGGTTGAATGGCGGCTATACCAGTGCGCCAATGATGGCATGTTGATGGTTGCGCATTTTCGACTGGACGTGGACAAGCCCACCGACATCGCGGAGCAAGCGTATATGTTCGCCAAAGAGGCCATCAAGGGCGGCCACACCAGCAAACAAGCCGAGCTGGCAGCATACCTTCAGGCGGGAAATATTGCCGACGCGCTGGTGTCCAAGCGGGTGCTGTCCGCCATCCGACTGGAAATGAAAGACAAGCATGGCTGCAATCTTGATGAAGCCGATATCCGCAATGTACTCATGGGGGAGGTGGTAATATCCAAGCTTCTGCGGCCAGTTACTCCCTAAGAGACCGGTGACAAGATCTTTTTTTTTGGAATCGGGTTTATGCAACAATGACTATGCTTAGGCAGGGGTGCAGAGGAAAATAAAAAGCTGATTTGCCTTAAAGTTTCACAACATATTTATTATCGCTTGCTTGTTTGTTCGCGAATAAAAGCAAAAAACTCCTGCTCGCCGTCTGAGGTGATGGGGGTAACCACCAGTTCGATGGCCAGCTCAAAACCATCATGATGCAGAGCCTTGGTGTAAACCGGTTTGTATAACCATGGCCCGATACTGTTTTGTTGATAATGCTGCATGCCTTTGTGGTGATCGTGGCGTAGCAGTGTGGGGATAATAACATCCAGTTTTTTGCCCATGATATGTGGTTTGGGCCAGCCGAACAGTTTTTCAGCGCTGAGATTCCAGCCGGTGATGATACTGTGCTGATCGATGCTGATATAGGCATCATAACTGCTATCGATGATTTGATGCAGGCGGTTGCGTTCCTTGTTGATGTGTTGTTGTAGATGCTGCTGATGCAATACACTTTTGCGGGCATAGATGCCAAAACCGATAAACATGCTGGAAATCAAAATACGCATCCAGATTTCATTGGCATCACTATGGTACAAGTTCTCGATAAAATGACCGTTTTTAAATATAAAACTATGGATCATCGCTTCAGCCGGCCAGTATAAAATACCGATTAAAATACCCAGATGTGCCAGATTTAAAAGCTTTAACATGATGCCCCCTGATGCACGGCGAATATGACCATCTGTTGCTTTGGGTGCAAATGATATTGTGCAATGATGTCGAATTGATTCTATTGTTGGTATGCTGCGCCAACTATTTCAGGAGTTTATTATGGCCGATTATCAGTATATTTATTCTATGGAAGGCGTTGGCAAAGTGGTGGCCAACAAAAAGGAAATATTGAAAGATATTTATTTATCTTTTTTCCCAGGCGCAAAGATTGGTGTGCTGGGTTTGAATGGCTCGGGTAAATCGACCCTGCTCAAAATTATGGCCGGCCTCGATACTGAAATTCTGGGTGAAGCCAGACCTGCACCGGGCATTCGCATTGGTTATTTATCGCAGGAGCCGGAACTCGATGAGAGTAAAGATGTGCGTGGTAATGTCGAAGAAGCTGTGCAACCGATGAAAGATGCGCTGTCCGAGCTCGATGCCGTGTATGCGGCCTATGCTGAGCCGGATGCAGATTTCGATGCCATTGCCGCAAAACAGGCCAAGCTGGAAGATTTTATCGAAGCGGGTGACGGCCATAATCTCGATCGCAAACTCGATGTGGCAGCCGATGCGCTGCGTTTGCCGGATTGGGATGCCGATGTGAGCAAACTCTCTGGTGGTGAGCGCCGTCGTGTGGCGCTGTGTCGTCTGCTTTTATCCAATCCCGATATGTTGCTGCTTGATGAGCCGACCAACCATCTCGATGCGGAATCGGTAGCCTGGCTGGAACGCTTTTTGCATGATTATCCGGGTACCGTGGTGGCTGTTACCCATGACCGTTATTTCCTCGATAATGTGGCGGGCTGGATTCTGGAGCTTGACCGTGGACGTGGTATCCCGTTTGAAGGCAATTATAGCGGCTGGCTGGAGCAGAAAGAGAAGCGTCTGGCGGTAGAAGAAAAACAGGAATCATCGCGTCAGAAAGCCATTCGGCAGGAGCTTGAATGGGTGCGGGCTGGTACCAAAGGCCGGCATGCCAAATCGAAAGCGCGTTTGAAAGCCTTTGATGAATTGGCCGGACGCGAAGCGCAGGAACGCAATGCCACCAAGCAGATTTTTATTCCATCGGGTGAACGGCTCGGTGATATTGTTTTTGAAGCAAAACATGTGAACAAGGGTTTTGGTGATCGGGTACTGGTGGAGGATCTCAATTTCAGTATGCCGCGTGGTGGCATTGTCGGCATTATCGGAGCCAACGGGGCGGGTAAAACCACCTTGTTTCGTATGCTGACCGGTCAGGAAAAACCGGATTCAGGTGAATTGATTGTCGGTGAAACGGTGAAAGTCTCGTATGTCGATCAGTCGCGTGATGCGCTCGATGCTTCGAAGACGGTGTGGGAAGAGATTTCCGGTGGTTCCGACAGCATGTATCTGGGCAAGGTGGAAGTGCAGAGCCGGGCATATTGTGGCCGTTTTAATTTCAAGGGTGGCGATCAGCAGAAGAAGATCAGTCAATTGTCCGGCGGTGAACGCAATCGTGTGCATTTGGCCAAGATGCTGACGGAGGGTGGCAATGTGTTGCTGCTCGATGAGCCAACCAATGATCTCGATGTGGAAACACTGCGCGCGCTGGAAGAGGCGTTGCTCGATTTCGCAGGTTGTGCGATTGTGATTTCACATGATCGCTGGTTTCTCGATCGTGTGGCGACCCACATGCTGGCTTTTGAAGGTGAAGGCCATGTCGAATGGTTTGAGGGCAATTTCGAGGAATATGAGGCGGATAAGAAAAAACGATTGGGTGAAGATGCAACCCAGCCGCATCGGATGAAATACAAGAAGCTGGTGTGACTTTAAAACCAATCAAAATCGAACCGCGAATGCACACGAATAAACACGAATGACAGATATGAAAAAATCAAAATCTGTTGTAACTATTACGCAGACCTAAGCATAAATAATGAGATTGAAATGAGTCGCGTCAATATTGGAGAGTAATATGAACAAACCTGTTGTAGTGATTGGCATGGGTGAAATTGGTTCGGTATTTGCACGTGGCTGTTTGCGTTTGGCTTATCCGGTGGTGCCGGTGACACGCGATATGGATATGGCCGTGGTGGCAATGGAAGTGCAAGCGCCTGAAATGGTGATTGTGGCTGTGGGTGAGGGCGATTTGCAAGCTACATTGGCCTTGTTGCCGGATGTTTGGCGTGATCGGCTGGTATTGCTGCAAAATGAATTGTTGCCACGTGACTGGCTGCAGCACGGGCTGGTTGAGCCCACGGTTATTTCGGTCTGGTTTGAAAAGAAAAAGGGCATGGATAGCAAGGTGGTGATTGTCTCGCCTGTGTTTGGTGCATGTGCTGATTTGTTGCAGCAGGCTTTGGCGACACTGGATATTCCTGTTTGTGTGGTGGCCGATGAACAGGCTATGCAGCATGAGCTGATATTGAAAAATCTGTATATCCTCACCACCAATATCGCTGGCCTTGAGGCTGGTGGAAATGTGCGTGAATTATGGCTTGAGCATAATGATCTGGCCTGTGATGTGGCGGGTGATGTGCTGGATATTCAGGAATATCTGATTGATCAGGATGTTAAACGCAGCGCCTTGATTGAAGGCATGTTGAAAGCCTTTGATGGTGATCCTGAGCATGGCTGTATGGGGCGCTCAGCTCCGGCTCGATTGGCGCGTGCTTTGAGTATTGCCGATGATGCAGGTTTGGGGGTTGCGACCTTGCGCCGCATTGCGGCGGCACAGGCCTGATTATTTGTTATCAAAAATATCGGCGTATTGCTGATTGCTCCAATAGATAAAAGCGAGAATTTCGGCGATGGCGGTGTGTACTTCGGGCGGAATTGATTCGCCGATATCGAGCAAAGAGAATATCTGTACCAGATCATTATCCTGACGAATGGGGATATTATTTTCTTTGGCGAGTCGAATAATTTCATCGGCAATCAGGCCGCTGCCTTTGGCGGTGAGTTCGGGGCTGAGATCCAAGCGTGGATCCCATTGTAGGGCGATAGCTTTGTTCTTTTTCATGTGTTGTCGCTCATATTCGGATATCCACCAGATTGAGTGATGCGGAAGATGGCATGTTTTGGCTTAGTTGATCAAAGGCTTGTTGTTTGCTGGCTTCGGGCTGTTGCTGTGAGCTAAGCAGATAGACTTCGTTAAAACCTAGCCCTTGCAGACGGGCTTCCAGGCGTTGCATATTATCCTGAATGAATTGATTGCTGGCCGGACTGTCGTTGTAAATGCGGGCATGCACGGTTGAATCGGAAATATTGGCATCAACACGGATATGACCGAGCTGACTAAGCTCCAGAGCAAACAACACACTATACGATTCAGCGGATGCATTTGATTGCTTGGAGGATTCGGATTCGTAGCTGGTTTGTTGCTGGATGGATAGCTGCACATTGACCATTTGCTGATTGACCAGCATGGGTAACTCGAGCCGCATCGGTTCGCCTTGCAGATTGGTCAATACATTGAGTGCCTGGCCGCTCTCGATACGTGAAACGCTTTGCTGTCCCAGATCTCGGAGTAGTTTAATCAAGTCATGCTGGTGGCTGTTGCCGCTTTGCAGGTTGCTCAACTGCAACATGATGGCCTTTAAATCGTGTTGCAGTGCCGGGCTTAGCGATGGGTTTTGTGACAGATGCAATAACTTGGATTCCAGACCTGCGCCGCCATCACGAATCATCTGGGCCAGCCGTTCACCATTGAGCGGGTGTTGGGCGTTGATTTCTGTGGCGTTGAGGGCGCTGTGCAATTGCGGCAGCGCAGAGCCTGATAGTGCATCTACATTGCTTAAATTGGGCAGAATGTTGCGCATGGCGGCGATGTTTTGTGCGATGGGTAGATTGGTGATGGGTAGATTGGCTTTGAAACTGGAGAGTGCTGTGGCAGCCGCATTTTTATGCACGGATAACACTTGAAATCCGGCCGGGGCTTTGATCATTTTCAATACTAGCGCATCGCCCTTGCTGATGTTGGCAGGCGCTTGTGTCTCCACCGTTTTGCCCTGAATCGTGAGTTGCACATTGCCATTGGCAAGGCGCTGCTGAACGAAGGCTGTTGCGGTATCACCGATGGCCAGCTTGAAACTGGCCATGCGCTTAGCTGTATTGGCCGGATTGCTGCGCATGATTTCCAGCATGGCTTTGTTATTGGCTCCCGACACAACTTTTCCGGCAATTGCATCGCCTTCTTTCATGCCGCTGATGCTGCTGGTTACGAGTTGGGTTTTGATAGCTTTCCCAGCATGCATGCCTTCTTGAAGCTTGGCGCTGATACGCATTTGTTGGCCTTGAATGGTTTCAATATGTCCAGACAGTGTTTGGCCTGTTTTCAAACCGGCAGGCAAAGGGGACAATATTTCAGCATGTTTGCTAAGTGATGTTTGAGAACGATTCTGTTGCCCGGCGTGCTGTGTCTTTTTAACGCCGGAATCAGTATTTCCAAACCAGAATAACTGTATTTTTCCGCCTGCCAATGCAGTTGTTTTTTTCGCCATAAAGCTGACTTCTTTACCCAGCATGGAGGCCGGTAAACCTTTGATTAGAAAGGATTCGCCATTGAGTGTGATTTTAAATGCGCCATGGCCTGCTTTTTGTACCACCGCAGACATGATCTCACCAGCCTTCATGTTCGACAAGGAGCCTGAAATGACTTGCAGTAGCCTGGCCGCACCCTTGGGTGATACTGCCGAACTCCATGCGGACGGATCGTTTTTTACGAAGCTGGTGATGCTGCGATCAGGCATGGTTCAGGTGGCTGTTTACGCTGTTCATGCAAATAGCGAGCAAGCGGGCTGCCAAAAGTTTCATAAGTCTGACTAAGCCGGAGAAGATGGGGCTGGTTGCTCGGGATTGGTTTTTTTGAGTGATTTTTGAATCACCTGACTGAGCACCGAAATACGGAAGGGTTTGTTGATTAGTTCGGCATGTTCGGCATAAACCTCTGCATCCATGGGCTCGGTGTGGTCATAGCCGGTTAAATAGATGATGGGGACGGTCGCAGAGATGCGGCGTATTTCTTTAGAAGCCTGAATGCCGTTGATGCCGGGCATGAGAATATCCATAAAAACGAGCCCAATACTATCGCGATGCTGTTGGAAGAGTTCAATGGATTCTGTGCCATCGCGGGCTTGAATGGTTTGATAACCCATGCGCTGTAATACTTCACAGGTCGATTCGCGAAAGATTTTATCATCGTCGACGATCAGTATCTTCTCACCATTGCCGATCAAAAAGGTGTCCGGCAGGGATGTGCTCGGTGAGCTTATACAGCAGGGGAAATAGATGTGAAATGTGGTGCCGACATCAATGCTGCTTTCGAGTTCAATCGCACCACCAATCTGGTTGATATAGCCATAGACCATGGACAAACCCAGCCCTGTACCCTGACCAACTTCGCGCGTGGTAAAGAAGGGTTCAAAAACATGTGTTTTGATATCGTCGCTTATGCCGCAGCCATTATCGTGAAAGCTGCAATGAATAAGCTGGCGTGAAGACAAACGCGGGTGCTTTTGCAACAGGGCATCATCGGCTTCAACCTTTTCCAGACCAATGATGAGCTCTGCTGGGCTGATATTGGCCAGCGCAGCGTTTGCATTTGAAGCCAGTTGTAGAATCGCTTCCTGCAGTTTGTTTTTATCGGCCAGGATCATGTATTCATCGGGTTTGATCGTTTCATCATATTGCAGTTTTATATGAACGTTATGAGTCAACGATGGCAGTAGCGTGGGTTGAATTCTTTTGAGAAAATCAAGCAGAGACAGGGGGGTAGGCCTGATATTACTCTTTTTAGCGAAGCACAACATGCTGTCAATCATGCCTGCAGATCGTTCGATGAGGCTTTCAATGCGCTCGATGCGCAGCAGCGTTTTCTCGTCACGATTACTTTGTTTGATCAGAAATACATTGCCGTTCATGCCGGCCAGAATATTGTTGAATTCATGTGCAATGCCACCAACCAGTGTGCCGGTAGCTTCCATGCGGTGCTCTAATTCCAGTTGCTGGCTCTGTTGTTGCTGTTTGTTTTTGCGGCGATTGATGTCGTTAATGACACCATAAACAGTGTCGATATTTCCTTCGCTGTCATAGGCGAGAGTAATGGACTCGCCATACCAGTGCAGCTGATCATCATGTTGAATTTGATAGGCAATATCGAGCTTTTCATCGTGTCGCTTGATGGCTGCACGTAAGCGGTTGTTGTTGCGGTTTATTTGCACGGAATCCTGTGTCCATGCCCATAACTCACTGCCCTGGATATCAGTTGGCGATTGATTTATAATCGTTTTGGATTTTTCAGAGATGCTTGCATACGTTGTGCCATCATTCGACCACCAGAAACAGTGGGATAAGCTTTGCATGATGGATGACATTTGAGTTTTTAAATCATCGTGTGAATGTTTTAGATCGTCATACGCAGCCTGAATATCGTCGGTTTCATTTGGCAGGTCGTGCTCGAATTGAAACATGGCTTTGTTATCGAGTTCCTGGTTGTCGATGTTTTGAAGCAGGTTCTCGAGCGGTTGAATCAATTTCCGGGTAAGAGCTGTATGCAGTAGCTTGATGGAAATCAGTAGAAATATGAACAGAATAGCCCATTCTGTAGCGGATAACAGGCTCGATGGTATCGGTCGATCAGCCATGGCGTTAAAGATAAAAGCAAAAACAAGCGTGAGTAAAATACAAAACGCCGCACCCCAAAATATAAGGGTTTTGGTCATGGTATGGTTGAGAGAATGAATGGTCTGATGCATATCGTTCCTCGTCTCCCCCACTGGAGCAAAAACACATGTTGCAGGACTATAGCATAAAACTCTATTTTTGTGAATGCGTTGTTTATTACCGATGCCCTGACAGATAAGGACTGGGTGAATTATCAGTCTGTTTTGTTGCTTGGTGATTGATCTTTGTCGGCTTCTTTGAGATAGGGCATGAGGTATAAGCTTTGAGCGATGATGAAGACAAACGTCAGTCCCATTAGTCCGAACAGTTTGAAGTTGACCCAGGTATCGGTATCGAAGGAAAAAGCCACGTAGATATTGAGACCGCCGAGAGCAATAAAAAACAAAGCCCATGCAATATTGAGCTTGGTCCATACAAGGCTTGGCAAGGTAATGGTTGAACCCATCATGCGCTCAATAATGGTTTTCTCACCGATAAACTGCGAGCCAATGAAGACAACGGCAAATAGCCAGTTGATGGCAGTAGGCTTCCACTTGATGAAATTCTCATCTTGCAAATACAGTGTCAGCCCGCCAAAGATGGCAACCAGCACGAGCGTGATGACATGCGATTTTTCAAAGCTGCCCTTCATGATGCGATGGGCAATCGTTTGTACGGCACAGGCGGCAATCAACACGGCGGTGGCAGCATAAATATCAACCATTTTGTAAACGACAAAAAATAAAACAACGGGTAGGAAATCAAACATCATTTTCATGCAGGGCATACGACCACATGTGTTCATGCTTGCCAAGTCAAAGCATTTTCCGGTTATTGTTTGTGACGTTGGCATGTGCGTCTGAATCTGCAACTATTAGCTTTATGAATCGATATTATCACCTGTTTGTGACGCTTGCTGCGATGCTATTGGCATCCTCGTGTGGGATTAAAAAGAGTGCTGAGGTGACAGCAGACCTGTGGAATTCCTGGGAGCTGGCAGAAGAGCAGATGCAGCCGGATTTTCCTGATGTGCCACCATTGATTCTGGTGCATGGCTGGAATGGCGATGAATCAACCTGGCCTGCACCGAATCGTTTGATTGAATTGGAAAATCTATTGCAGCGTGATGTGTATATGTTTACCTATCGCACAGCGATTTATCCCAATCGCTTTCCACCACTGGAAGTGGTGGAAGAGCAGTTTACGCGTTATCTCGCACCGTATACTCAGGTCGATGTGATTGCGCATAGCATGGGCGGCTTGCTGGTGCGCCATTATTTGTCGGATCATAGTGATAGCCCTATTCGACGGCTAGTGTTTTTGGCGACGCCGCACTTTGGCAGCAATGCCGCGCATTTGTTGATGGGCTTGGGCAGCGCGCTGGCCGAAGGCAATATTCAGGCCAATGAAATACAGCCGGGCAGTGACTTTCTATGGCAGTTGAATGAACTCGAAGGTAGTGAACTCAAACATGTTCAGGTGCTTAATGTGTATATCCAGTCGGATACGCTGATTCGAAGTGATCTGGTTGTTTCAGCCACATCCTCGTATTTACCGTGGGCGAGAAATATTACCGTTGAAGGACCACACCATACATTGGGTGAGCGTTTAATGCAGTTTCCCCGAGTGCTCGATTTTATCAATACAGGCCGTTTTCCTGATACTGTTGCAGCAGTTCCGCCGCCGCAACAGAACGCATGGCTGCGTTTTCGTGTGAAAGGCGAGGTGGACACGCTTAGTGCGAACAACTTTAAAGCGTATGATGCACGGGGTGTACCTTCGCGTGACTTTAAATTGTGCTGCAAATTGCGCTCCGGCCTGTACGGCAAAGCAGGCCTTCAAACGGTGGTGCTCGAAAATCTACAACCGGGCTTCACCTATCATTTTCGGCCATCTACAGGTGGTAAGACGTTGATTGTGAGTGCGGATGAACTCATGCAAAGACACGCTCCGGTAATCATGAAAGAGTTTCTTGTGGATGATGCTCCATTCGAGCCTGCGGCCGGTGATCCGGCGCAGTAGTTTTATTTCGCTGGAATGCCCCGACGAGCCAGTTCATCAGCGCGTTCGTTGCCTTCGTGGCCGGCGTGCCCCTTGATCCATTGCCAGGTGACATCGTGTTGGGCTGCTAGTTTATCCAATGCTTGCCAGCGTTCGAGGTTGGATACCGGCTTCTTGCTGGCGGTTTTCCAGCCTTTCTTTTTCCAATTGTGAATCCATTCGCTCATGCCTTGCACAACGTATTTGGAATCGGAAATGATAGTGATTTTGCATGGCTTGCTCAGCGCGCGCAGGGCTTCGACGGCGGCTTGTAACTCCATTTGTTGATTGGTGGTGTGCGCTTCGCCACCACAGATCTCTTTTTCATGATCGCCCATGCGCAGCAGAACCCCCCAGCCTCCGGGACCGGGATTGCCGGAGCATGCTCCATCGGTATACGCTTCTATAGTTGGTTTTTGTGGCATGTGAACCTCGTCTGTGTCGCGGCAGTGATCTGTATTTTCAGACTGTACTTTGGCTTTCTTGTTGTACCTGTTCGAGGTGCAGAGTGCGGGTCGGGAAAGCAAATTCGAGGCTCATTTCTTCAAGCAGTTGCATGATTTGTAAATTCACTTCCTGACGCACTTGCAAGTATTCTTCCCACACTTTGCTGCTCGAAAAGTAATAGAGAAAGATCGATAAAGACGAATCTTCAAATTCATCAAATTTGACCAGTTTGTAACTTTGATCCACGCCGGGGTGAGCGCATAAGATGCCTTCAATGCCTGTGATGGCGGCTTTCATTTGTTCGGAGGAAGTGCTGTAGGTAAGGCCGATGCGCATTTTGATGCGCCGCTGGCTGCGTGAATCGATATTGTCGATGACCATATTGGCCAGTGTTGAGTTGGGTACATTGATCAGGGTGCGGGCAAAGGTGCGGATGCGGGTGGAGCGAAAACCAACTTGCTCAACCACACCTTCAAATTCAGATGTTTTGATCCAGTCACCAACCATGAACGGGCGATCAACCAGAATCATTACCGAACCGAAAATGTTGGCGATGGTATCTTTGGCGGCCATGGCCACGGCAATACCACCGATACCGAGTGACGCAATGAGGCCGGAAACGGAATATCCCATGTTTTGAGCCACCACCAGTACGGCGGTTAATACAAGGAAAATTTTCAGTGTTTTGGCGATAAAAGGCACCAGTTGATCATCGAGTGATGATTCGGTTTCTTTGGCGCGTTCGGTGAAATATACAGCCAGCCCTTCAAGCAAACGCCATAAAAACCAAACGCCAATGACGATGGAGACAATGCGGCAGCCATCATCAATCAGTCCAATGATAGGAAATGTGTCAGCGGGCAAGTTGAGCAGATGTACAGAAACCAGCAGACCGACGATAAAGATAAGCATGCCGGCCGGCCGTTCGGCGGCTTCGAGTAATACATTATCCAGCTCAGTTTCTGTGCGGGAGGTTATTCTTTGGGCAATGTTATGGAAGATGCGCACAATATAACGTTGTGCCACAACGGTAATGAATAGCGCTGAGAGCGCCAGAAGCCATCGCGCAACCGTAATATCCAGCCAGGTGCTTTCGATGATTTGAGTCCAGATACTTTCCATGCGTTCTCCCGCAAACAAGCGGCATCATAACTGTTGCACCGCAGTGTGCCAGTATGTTCATGTTTTGGCGGGATATGTTTTGTGAAGCCATAGCCATCAATAGAAAAGCTGAGCCCTTGTTTTGCGGTTAATTCCCATAAAGGGCTTTGACCCCTATACCTGACCCCTAGACCCTTACTTCCGTATTCGAAGTAACTTATTTTTCAACTTGCAGTAACTGTAAACTGGCCTTTGTTCCTGGCGATAAATTTTCCCCAAGCGCTTCCAGGGTAGCAGCCAAGTCTGGATTGAGTGTTTTACGATATTTAATTCGTTCTTTCGGGCTTAATTCCAGGTCATCTAGCCAAGAAACCAGCACATCAACCAATGCGGAAAGACTACCATCCAAAATATGTTGCGCTTCGGGAGCCAAATCGCGCAGCACATTAAATGGCACTCTCATATCAACCATATCTATCCATAAGGCGCGCAAGGTGGCCTCAGCAGGATATTGTGGACGTTTATTTAAGTATGAAAACAGCTGACAGCCCAGAGAAAATGCAGCTACCTCTCCGTTTTGCTGTACGCAATCAAAGATAGCATCTGCCAACTGCTGCACACTATTAATTCGAGCTTCCTCTTCTGGGGTTTTTTGTTCATCAAGGAATAACCAGGCTGCATCCATTCCCTCTGTTGTCACTCGGCATCGTGCAATTTGACCTAAACTCCAAGCAATATTATCTGCATTGCCTTGAATTATTTTTTCATTAATTACTTTCTCGTGAGTGCTAATAGATTGGACGTAATCCCTCACCACTGCTTGACACCAAGCAATTCTCTCAAGGCAAAATATTGCATGTTTAGGGGAATCGTTTTTTAAAGCAATGTTTCTCGCCTTAAAAAACGACTCTATTGCTTCATCTACACGGCCTAATCCTAAAAGGATATCGCCTATCCAATAACTGATTGTAGCATTTTTATCAATTTTACTCTCTGAATAAGTTTGTAATGGTGATAAAAACCGTAGAATTTGATCTAAACAATAAAATTCATTTTTTAGTGTGCTAGCAATAGTGAGACAGGCACTAAGAGATTTCTCTGCATCTTGCCAATGCTTATGAGAGTACCACAAAGCAGTTACTTTCACAGCACATTGTATTTGAAAAGACAACCTTTCCAAGCGAGATATTTTTTCAAAATAGGCAGAACTATGGATCGTCGAAAAATCAGCAAAAGAAACTGCTAGTGGATATTTATTCCCAAGATCCAGCAAAATCTTTAACTTGTCAATATCATCAGGGTGATCTACAGCTAATTCTTGAAACTTTTGCTGTTCTTCCTCAAATGTCTTGATTAATTCGGCCCACTGAAACTGGCTAAAATCGTCTTTCACCATTGCACAATAAACACTGTATTTCTCCCATGGATTTAGTGAAAAACTTGTATCTGTTAGCTTGACGAGTTGAGCCCCTGGCAAATCAGCACCAAAACGACTGGTCGCAGAAGCCAGTGTGCGGGCATTCTTAATCGCCTCTGCCAGCACAGCATCAGTAGGATAATGTTTCTCAGAATGTTTAAGTAAATCAGGCAACTTTGGCAAATTATCTCGTAATTTCCAATCTTGTCCTAAACTTACTAAGCTTCGAGTGCTTTGATATTTTTCAGAAATATCCTTTAAATCAATATTTCTCTCTTTTAGGCCAAGCTCCGCCATTGTGCGTGCCTCACGCTCATGCCCATCCTCTAAATAGCGTTCGGCATATCGCCATTTATCAGAGAATTCGATGGTATCTGCTAACAAATCAGCTAACAATGAAAGTTGTGTGTTTTGTCCGGGTTGCAAATAACGCATTCGGTAAAACTGACTAAACAGTCGATCAGCCACTTGATAGCGGATTACTTTTTCACCTTTTTCTCGGAAGCCAACAATATAGTTAAAATCCACGAGCCAGATAAATGCTCGTGAAATATCACTTTGACGCGCCCCCACCCGCTCGGCCAATTCAGATTGTGAGCAAGGTTCCCCACCTCGCAGTAATGCATCAAATAACTTCCTTGTTCTTGCTGGAATACGCTCCAATTGGGCTCGATAATAATCGGTCATTTTATCTAATGTCGCAGCTAAATCTGCACTAGCAAGTAAAGGGTCTTGCTTCTCTAAAATCAAGGAAGCTAATACTGAGGCAACGCGAGCATTCCCTCCCGTGTAACGGCTATAGGCATCAATTCTTGCCAATTGACTTAAATCAGGCTTTTTCCCTTCTAGTTTTGCACGTTTAAAGAGATATTCTCTATGTGAAGCCGGTTTCCAAGGCTGAATTTGATGATGCTCGAATTGGCAAAATAACCGCTTGTTATAATTTTCGTCAAAACTGCTATCCACTGCTGTAGCTAACAGCATAATACGCGGTTCATTCTCCAGCAAATTACGCAGACGTGAACTATCTACATCGTTTTTAAAGGCTTGTTTAAGTAAATGATCAAAGTTTTCGACGGCAATGATTAACAGATCAGCATCACAAACATCTAATAAATCTTTTAGAGACTTATTCCATGCTTTGTCAGTAGTCTTTGAACTCCAGACAGATGAACTGCCAGTATCACCCTGTTTCATATCAAATGCATGGCTAACAGCATTTAACCACTCATGAGGTGAAAATATGTTTATTAACTCTTCTGGTAATAATGCTAATTTGACCTTTTGATTCAGAGTTTGATGAAGGCGGGCTTGGACTTCACGCAAGAAAAAGGATTTCCCTCCACCACGAGGCCCCGTTACCAGCCAGTGTTTACCAGTGGCAGAGTGGGCTTGGCGTATCCGTACCGAATCAAAAAAAGCCAGTAGCAATTCTTTTTGCCCTGAACTTAATGCCAGAATAGTTTCGTCATCCATTTCCCGTGGATTGAACCATGGAATATCTCGATATAATTTCATTATATACCTCTATTGGCTGACCACCACTGTTTTAGCAGCTGTAGCGTGAAGCACATCGTAAAATCAGGACCATCAATGATGAAGTTATCAAACTGTAGTTTCACCAGTACTTTTCGATACCCTTTTGGCAGTTTGCTACCATCGATTTTACTGCCAACAGCTGCACCTTGCGCAATAATATCGAGAATGCGCTCTGCGATATCAAGCTCATCAAGGGTATAATTTTTTATAAGCCGTTCATCAAACTGATGTAAGAAAGCTCGTCGAATTTTAGGCAATACTTCTTTAGCCATGGCAACTTCACACTCTTCAATGTCGACACAACATAAGAAGTGACTAGCACAAATATCAAGAAACTCTGGAATATAGTCAGGCAATTCCCTCAATATCAGTTCCAGTCCCGCACTGGAACTAGCAAACTTTCCTTTTAAAATTTTCTTTAGATAAACCCTTGCTTCATCTTCAGTAAAGGGTGGGATTAGTTCACGCCACAAGCCTCCCAATACAGTATGAGAGATACCATTTAAATCAAGGATGTTTTCCATGCTAATTGAACCTGCGATAACCATCCTCAACCCTGAATCTCGAAGCTTCCGTAAACTTGCCAGCGCCACCGTTAAATCTGCTGTGGGGATATCTCGTTCAAGTAAATTTTCCAGCATAAAAGGTAGTTCATCAATCCCTATAACGGGGACTTCTTCAATGGGATACTTACTCAAAATATCGGTAAGCTGGTCGACTAATGGCTCCCAATAACGAGACAATGAGTCATCTGGAGGATTAAAATCAACCGCAGCTCCAGCCGAGCTTGCTTTACCTATATGCTCGCGAACCCAATTAAGCAGGCGGTCTGGAATACGCTGCGAATCAGAAAGTTTTTTTACATAATTTTTCAATAACCCCTTGAGGCATCTGTTTTAGTATATCACGATAAAAAGCCTCTAGGCTCGTATAGCTCTGAACATCCAAATACTTAACTGGGCCATACTCAGTTTGTTGATGTAATACTTCATGAACAACTGAAGTTTTACCTGTACGTCGAATACCTGTGAGCAAAATACTTTTGCCCTGACTTAAAGCATCAAGAATTCGAGTAAGCTCAGCTTCTCTGAACATAAATCTTGGATTCATAGGTGGCATCATCATCACGCTCCTTCTTATTCATATAAATTATATATCATATGACATGCAAAGGCAATGCTTAAGAATTAAGTAGATCGCCCTAAAAAACATTCAAGTCATTGATATGTAACAATAAGTAAGCACATGTGATAGGATAAAGTGCAAGGAAAGGTGGTATTTTCACCCAAAAGGCTTGCACATGATACGTGAAGAAGATGATCGACAACTGACATTTATCCTCCCATTCGGTGGACGATTGAAACCTGAGAACCGCTGGGTGAAACTTTCAAGTGTTATCCCTTGGGATGATCTTGAACCGACTTACAATGCGGTGATGAATATGAAAGAAGGTCGCCCTTCTAAACCTGCCCGATTGGTAATCGGTGCAATGATCATCAAGCATAAGCTGAATCTCTCTGATGAAGAGGCCGTTCTGCAGATTCAGGAGAATGCGTACCTCCAGTACTTCTGTGGCTATGAAACCTATATTGATGCCGTACCGTTTGTTCCTAGCCTGTTTGTAGAGATCCGCAAACGCATGGGAGCGGATATGTTTGAGTCCTTTGAGCAGGCTCAGACGACCTGATCTCGGAGATTTTAATTTGTTGCGTATTCCGACGCATCCCGGCCACCCATACCGACGGATGTCGGCCACCCTGTAGGCGGTTTTTTATGTAGCCCTGCTGGACAATAATGAGGCATAATCCTCGCGCTAAAAAGCGCACAGGAGGAGACATGCAAGCTATAGGGGTCGAAGCCCTTTATGGGGTTTGACGGGGGAGTAAGAGCCTGGTTTGTCTATTCGTAATGCATTATTGAACATTGCATTTTTTTTTTGAGCAATGGGCATTGACGGCAAAGCGATGTCTTTCTAAACTGTAGAGTAGGCAAGCAAAGGAGCATACAATGGCTGAATCGGCAATGCAGGCACTGATTGATGATTATGATGCTCTGGCGCGATTGATCGGGCAACGGGTACGTTATTTGGGTGAAGAATACGAAGTGACTGATCTGTTACCTGCAGAAGGCTTGTTGATCCTTTCGTCCGATGATGGCTGTGATGTGCAGGATGATAGTTATGGTCGTCCGCATCGCTTGGTGCCCAAGCGCCAGAATCTTAAATTCCGTGATGCTGAAGGTAACCCCTCCAGTATCTGGAATGAACTGGCATTTCTCGATGGGCCAGTGTTGCGTTAAAGCATGAGCCAGCAACAAGCCAATAATCCCTTACACGGCATTACCCTGGAACGCATCATCCTTGATTTGGTTGAACATTATGGTTGGGGTGAGATGAGTTGTTATGTCAATATTCGTTGTTTTCATAATGATCCATCGGTGAAATCCAGTTTAAAGTTTTTGCGACGCACACCTTGGGCGAGAAAAAAAGTAGAAGACTTGTATCTTGAAATGTTGAATGAGAGGGCAGAGCAATGAAATCATTTTCGCAATGGCGACCGCATCCATGGCACGGACTCGATGTGGGAGCAGAACCGCCACGTCGATTGCATGCTTATATTGAAATCACACCCTTTGATACGGTGAAATTTGAAGTGGATAAAAAGTCCGGTTATTTGCGGGTGGACAGGTCGATTCGTTCCTCATCGCAGCATCCGGCTCTGTATGGTTTTGTACCGCGCACCTTGTGTGCGGATCGAGTCGGCGCTCTGATGGATGAAGCGATCCGGGGTGATGGTGATCCGTTGGATATTTGTGTGATCTCGGAGCGGCCGATTGCACGCAATGAAATTCTTGTCAATGCCCGGGTGGTGGGCGGTTTGCCGATGTGCGATCATGGTGAAGCCGATGATAAAATTATTGCCGTGATTGAAGATGATCCGCTGTGGTCGAATATCGAGGATGTCACGGAGCTCCCCGCAGCATTGATTGATCGTTTGATGCATTATTTCCTAACATACAAATTTGTGCCCGATGAACCGCATCATGTGTCGATCGGTAAACCGTATGGTTTCGAGCATGCGAAAACTGTGATCATGGCTGCCATGGCGGATTATAATGATGCCTTCGGCGACTGTGATGAGTAGGCCTTTTTCGCTGATCTGATGCTTGTTTGGCTTCGTGACCTTATTGATCTTTTTTCGCTGAACCGAACCAGTGGCTGGGCAGGCTGAGAAAGCGTTCGATGATGCCGGGCTCTGCTAGCCCTGCATCTTGCGGTTGAACCGATTCCACCTTGGCATTGTTGAAGGGGCCAACGAGATGATAAACCTTGCGTACCAGACTGTGAGCTCGACCACCAAGCAGATCTCGGACCAAAGGTATTTTGGATAGAATGGCATCCAGATTTTGCAGTGGCTTGGCAATCAGGTAGAGGTCAATAGTATTTTTATCGACATCAATGCTGCCTTGACCTGCCAAATCAAATGCGCTGGAACGCATGGCAACATTGCGCACACGAATGCTTTGATTCTGCATGATGGCTTCCATCTGCAAACGTTCATACATAATGCCGGGGCCGGTGAGATCGTTGCGCAGACCCAGCAGCAGAGCCGGCAGACGCGCGATATTGATAGCGGATAGCAGCGTGGTGAACGTGCCTCCTTCGAGTACCCTGCCGTGATCAACGCGCATGCGCAGGCGACCATCGAGACCCTGCCACCAAGGCTGCTCTTTCAAAATCACCCCCTGACCTGAAAACAACAGATGCGCATCGCCATCCAAAAAGCGTTTGGATAAGTCGCTGACGTTCATTAAATGCCCAAAATCACCATGCAGTTCTGCAAATCCTGTCCAACGCATACCACCATCGCTGATAGGCTTGAGGGTGGCGGACATGGTTAATTGTTGCTTTTCAAACGTGGCTGAGAATTTGCGCAATTCGACCTGGCCTTGGCCGGGCAGTGTAAAGCGGGCATCGACATCTAAAATATCCAATTGGCTGGTATGAATCTGGGCTGCTTCCATGATTCCGAGGCTGTCTTTATCCGAAGATAGCTTGAGATGCACGCCGGACATGTGCGCATCGCCCCAGTCGAAGCGATCAATGTCGGCGCGCAATAGCCAGGTTTTATCGAGTAGCTTTTCCGGATGATCGAGTGTTTCGGGTAAGGCATTACGATTGAGGTAGGTGGCTTTGGCATCGATTTTCCATGCCATGCTGTCATCAAAGGGTACATCAATATCGAGATTGCCGCTGAATGAGGGTGTGTGTATGCCATTG
>CAYOTF010000032.1:0-19211 GCA_964406805.1 uncultured Zetaproteobacteria bacterium
TGAATCCCCCAGGGGATACTCTCTTGCTACGCAATTCACCTGATCGTCGTGATGATTGATTCGAGGCATCCATGCCTCTCAAGCTTTTATTGTAATAGCACAATTTTCGAAACACCTGACTCAGACTCGATATATCAGATTCCGTCTTCATGTGTTTAGCCAGCTCACCGGCTAACGCAACTAACTTTGGATCATGTTTCTCTTTCTTCTTCATAAATACCCCTGTCAGCATAATAGCTGTTTGAAATATTTACACAGTTACGTTCAGACTCATCGGGATATTAATCTTAATACACCTCATTTGCATAAAGTCAGATTCTCCATGATGACTAGCATGATATTACGTCACTACTCATCACTGTCATATTCTGGCCTCGGCCCCAACCATCTGCTGCAGGCTTTGCTGCATTGCAGCTTTAAATGCCGCATCACCTGCAAATAGCTTATAGAGTTCCATTTCATTGCGACGGTTTTTAAGCATCACATCTTCAAATATTTTATCGAATGCCAATTTGCGGTTGTGGGCATCCTGATTATTTTGATATTTCTCTGTAAAATCGGGGTGGGCTTTGATGTTGTCGGCAAGATTAACAAATTTCATTTTTTGCTCTTCTGGTGTTGCGCTCCAACCTTGGAACCAACGCTCATTGAAGCTTTTTACAATATCATCGAGCGGATCACGCTCTTCATCACCACCATGCACCCCGCGCAGATTCGGGTTTTGAGGGTCAACATCGGTTTCGCTATCATCCAAACCAATGCTATGCCCCAGTTTCACACGTTCCAAGCCATACGAGGATAAATCCACAGAATCCAGCAACGCATCAAGAAAGTCTGCATTCGGATCTTTCACAATCAATTTGGGAATGAGGAATTTAAGGAACCAATACAGCTTCTCCCAGTCCACCACCTCATACGGCATAATAGCTGCCATTTGCCCGTATATTTTTACAAACTGCTTGGCTTTAATCTTAAAATCAGCCTTATCTTCGTCTGCTAGTTCCAGTTCCTTGTTAAACCGCGCAGCAGCCACATCAATCAGAGGGCTTAATTGTTGGGCATCGGCATTGTTGAAATACAGCTCAACAAACTGCTCCACTTCCGACCATTCATACACACCCACATCACCCAACACCTCTTTCAACTCGTGTAACATATTTACATCGGTTGCTTCGGAGAGACTTGTTGCGGTGTAGAATGGGTCAAAAGACGTCTTCATTTCATCAACTGAATTGAAGAAATCGAGAATAAACAAATCTTCCGTCTTTTTGCCCAATTTGGGCGCAGAGCGATTCAAGCGTGATAAGGCTTGCACAGCCAACACACCCTGCAATTTCTTATCAATATACATGGCAGAAAGCTTGGGCTGGTCAAAGCCAGTTAGATATTTATTGGCAACGATAAGAATATGGTAGCGATTCTCATCCGTTCCTTTCGGGGGCGGTGGCTTACCGATGTAATTCTTGTCGAACATTTCAGCCGTATGATTTTCAGAAAAACCGTTCATGCCTGCTTCAGTGTATTCGGTACCATCTACTTCTTTACTACCAGAGAATGCAATCAATGCTTTAAATGGATTACCCTTTTCATCCAAAATGTTGGTGATGGCTTTGAAGTATCGAATGGCAGCTACGATGTTTAAGGTGACGACCATCGCCTTGGCTTTGCCCTTGAGCTTCTTGCTGTTCACCACTTGCGGAATAAAGTGGTCAAGCATGGTCTCAGCTTTGGTGTTAATCGTCTGCTGATGGCTTTCCACATAGGCACGCAGCTTCTTCTGTGCTTTTGCGCTATCAAACAGCGGGTTGTCTTCAATCGACTTCTCGATTTCATAATAGCTTTTGTAGGTAGTATAGTTCGCCAACACATCGAGAATAAAACCTTCTTCAATGGCTTGTTTCATGGAATAGAGGTGGAATGGCTTAAACTCACCATCGGCTGATTGTGTGCCGAACTTCTCCAGCGTAGTGGGCTTCGGTGTCGCAGTAAATGCAAAGTAAGAAGCATTACCACGCATCTTGCGCGACTGCATGGCTTGTAAGATTTTATCCTGTGCATCCAATTCACCATCTTCTGATGCACTTGCTCCCATGGCTCGGTTCATATTATCATGTGCTGAACCACTCTGTGAACTGTGTGCTTCATCAATAATCACTGCAAAGCGTTTGTCGCTAAGGTCTGCAATACCATCAATAATGAAAGGGAACTTTTGGATGGTGGTGATAATAATCTTTTTACCCTGCTCCAATGCGTCTTTCAATTCCGATGAACGATAAGCAGGAGCCATGATATTCTTCACTTCGGAAAACTCTTTGATATTCTCACGCAATTGCTTATCCAATAAACGGCGGTCTGTCACGACAATCACCGAATCAAACAGTGGCTGATCCATGCCTTTGGCTCCCGCTACATCAGGGCTTTCAGGGTAGGTTTCAATGAGTTGATAGGCAGCCCAAGTAATCGAGTTAGACTTACCAGAACCTGCCGAATGCTGAATTAGATAAGTTTGCCCCGTGCCGTGTTTACTGGCATGCGCCACCAATTTTCGCACCACGTCAAGCTGGTGATAACGCGGAAAGAATAAAGTGCGTTTGTTGAGCGCATCTTTCGCCGATCCATCCAAACGCACAAAATGTTGAATAATATTGGCAATGCTTTCTTTGCTAAACACTTCTTGCCAAAGGTAAGCAGATTTATGCCCAGTCGGTGAAGGTGGATTGCCTGCACCAAAATCATGCCCTTTATTAAACGGTAAAAAAAATGTGCCTCGACCTGCCAATTTGGTGGTCATATAGACTTCATCGGTATCCACTGCCATGTGAACCAAACACCTTCCAAACTGCAACAATGGTTGCGCTGTATCCCTATCATTGCGGTATTGCTTTTGCCCATGATAACGCGCCGTTTGCCCTGTCCACGGATTTTTGAGTTCAAGGGTGACAATGGGAATACCATTGATAAACAACAGCATATCAATTTCTTCCAGCGTGTTGCTGAGTGAATAACGCACCTGCCGCATACTGCTAAAAATATTGGCGCTGAAATTCTGTTTTACCTTTTCCGAGCTACTGGCAAGCGGTGCGGGATACATCACAGTCAAATGAGCATTGTCCACACTCAAACCTTTCTTGAGTAAATGCACCAAACCGTATTTTTTTATGAGCCTATTAAAACGCTCCAATATCTTACGCTGCCAGTCTGCCCCATTGCGCTGCAACTTTTCCAACTCTTCGCTTTGCGTGGTTTCCAAAAATGCCCAAAATTGTTTTTCATCCAGAGCATATTGGGCATTAAAATCAGCCGCAAAACCCAGTGTATAACCATGATGCTCACCAAACGGCACATCAGGCTCATGCACTTCACCAGCAGTGACAGCCTCCGCTTTTAATGCTTCCAGAGAAGTACCCGTCAAGCATGTTTCAATAGCGGCTTCCAAAGCCTGTTCATTGGTTTGACTTACCATATGCCCCCTCCAAGCGCATCATAGTATTTTACGAAACGCTATTTCCTGCCATACTTCGCCTCGCTCACCTACTATTAAGTAGAAAGAGGTGACCGTATCGCCCTGTCCATAATAGGCGACCATTCTACCTTTAATTAATCATCCATGAACAAACCATAAACAAAAATATTTCAATATAACCAATATGTTACAAAATACATTCGTCCTTCAACACCGCTTCAATCAACAATCCATGAACAAACCATAAACAAAATCAACTCCAGAAAGGCACATACCTTCGCGCTTTTGCTCCAACACTTGGATCATAGGCGCGAATCAACCCTGCCTTGATCGTCGCTGTAATGATATTGGATGCTAATGACTTGCTATGATCTTCAATGCCAAATCGCTCACGAATAGATGCGTTATTCATCGCTTCACGATTCACATAGCGCAAGCAACAATGTTGATAACAAGCCCGAACTTTTTCTTCGACATCCATTTTCTTGAGCTCTTTATGAGCAAACAGCACCGCACGGGTATGGTTTTCTGTGCGCTCAAAAACAGGGGCAGGCAACTGATACAACTCGGTTTGAGAAACGACCTTATCAACCCCTGTACCGCGCTCTTCACAAATATGAATGCGGCGCATAAATGAAGCCAGTGCCTCGTTGCGGCTTTGGGGTGGCGTATCCAAAAAACGCTGTGTATCGACCAGCGGCACACCCGGATTGGTAATTTCCAACCGTGTGTCAAACACTTCAATCATTGGCCCTGTACCACGCAATGAAAAATCCTGATGAATAATCGCATTGGCAACCAACTCGCGCAGTGCCAGTTCAGGGTACATGGGCACTTCTTGTCGAAAGGCTTTGCCGATTTCTTCATTCGAGGGCAGCAAAGCCTTCAAATAATCAATCAGCCCCTCAAAACCGACAGCATAGCCTTTTTCACCTTCCAACTCGCGTATGGTTTCAATGCGGCTATCACCTTTATACAAAATCAAGCGAACCGATTTGCGCGCCAAGGCATCAAAGCTTTGTAATCGCCTGGCAAAGAGTACCGCGCCTAAATTACGAATATTCCACTGCCCGCTATCATTGCGCTGAATCAGTTTATCCGCCGCCAATGCAGATAAAATAGCCTCGCGACCATCAGGTAACGGGGCATCCGTTACATCAAAATAGGTCGGGTAATCAAGCAATTTCAGAACTTCATCTGCACTGATATTTTCAGCTGCCACTTGTTGCTCAAATGGAACCCGATCAAACACGCGCCATAGTTCCCGCTCTTTTTCAGGATGCTCACGCAGTTTTTTCTTGTATGAGCCCACACGAATATATTCTGCGCCATCAAACTGAACGGGCGAGTGACTGGCAGCCTGAATCTCAAGAATGACAACATCCACACCGTTTACTGTGACAAATTCAAAAAAACGGAAGTGAATTTTTGGCGCTGTTTTTTGCAGCAACCAACTTTCAAGTTCCTGTTGTTTGTGGTGCGTTTTCGATGGCTTAAAGTCTGTACCGATGACTTCGTGGCTCTCATCATCCACGCCCCAAACCATGTAGGCGGACTGCTTGCCAACCAATGCCGCTGCATTCGCCAAGGCTGAAATATATTCTCCAACCGCTTGTGGGTTGGCATTGTTATGCTTGAACTCTGCCCATTCCGTCTCTTGTGGCAGCTTGATTAACTCATTCAGAAGAGAACGCATGTATTCTAATGACCTATCTATCGTCATAGCTGCCCTTCCCTAGCTACTTTAATTTTACCCGTCACAGCACTGTTAATCAGCGTGGTTTTGTATTCTTTAAGCTTTTCGATTTGTTGTTGATTTAAAGCAATGGCTTGGTCGATTTTGGCGGATTGGGTTTCGATGTGGGCAACGATAGCGATTTGCTCATCTATTGGGGGTACAATCGTAATAAGTTGCTTGAACTCGTCCCAATAGAGGCGTTTTCTAAAATCGGTAATGCCCTTTGAATTTCTATCCATTTGTTGAATAAATATTGGACTTCTGTATTGATATTCAAAAAAGGATGAGTCAACCAACTCATTAGGCACTGCAATTGTGTAAGCTGGACTGACCATTCCCTCGATTCTCACTGCTCCGATTGCGCCCTGCCAAGCTCGCATCATGTTGTAAACAATATCATCTGGCTGAACCAAGTTGTATTTGCTCTTATCCTCAATCTTTACCCGACCGCGAATGTTATCCTCGTCCGCCATTTCTTCATTTGAAACAGCTGAGTGAATTGAAACAGAAAGCAATGGTAACCCTTCTCTGCCTGCCTCTACCCGTTCTTCAAACAGAGTACGGTTGAAAAATATTCGCCAATGCACTGGAATCTCCCCTATCCACGCCACGCTAGAATCACGTTTCGGCGCATCAGGGTTCAGACCTTGGGTGACGGCGTTTTGAATGAGGATTTGTTTGCGTTCTTTGAGCAGCTCAATCTGTTTTTTCTTGATTGCCATAGCCGCATCAATTTGCCCCGTTTTTCTATCCAAAAAATCAGCAATCGCCTTTTGTTCGGGGAGAGGGGGGCACGGAAGTCTTAGTGATTTAATTAAATCTTGGCTAATATTAGGTTGACCTCCTCCATATCCCATCGAAATGATAACTTGCTTAAACCCTTGAAACTCATAAAAAGCATATCTCATTTCCATATGTATAGAGCTTCCTATAACACAACAAGCTTGATTAGTTGTTGTTTCGATATTTAAAAGCCCAACCTTTCCAATTGTTGCACCATACATTGCTATCACCAAGCTTTTACGAGGAAACAGCTTCAATGCTGAACAATCTTTTAAAGCCCTCAGTGTTACCTTCCTACTTGTTTTATCAATTAACCCATCAGTCAGGTCTCCTGTTTGCAGCCAATTGATTTCACCATCGTAATACCTTAGGTTTCCTGATGGTGGCGTAGTTCCACTACCTATATCTTTATATGCGTGTGTTATTTTTTTTATCAACCAATGCTCAGGAATCTCACCCAGCCATTCCACACCCGAATCTTTCATATTCTCATAGGTCTGAGTTTTAAGCATGGCTTAAAATCTCGGAAATCAGCCCTTCGGCTTGTTCCTCCAGCTTGAGAATATCGGCTGCCACTTCTTCCATACTTCGTAGTGGTTTGTGCTTATAGAAGTATTTGTTAAAACTGATTTCATAACCGATTTTGACCGAATCAAGGTTAATCCATGCTTCATCGACATGCGGTTTGACTTCGGCAAGGAAATAACGATGCATGTCATCTTTCAGAGGCACAGATTCACTATCGCGTAAATCCGTGTTGGCTTCATAGGTAATATACTCGCCTGCTGTGCCTGTTGGAAAATAGCCGAAGTCCGCCAAATCATCTTCCTGACAACCCAAATGCTGTAACAATTCATCCAGCTTATTGCCAGTGAGCTTCACTTTCTTTTTGATGACCTTTTCTGCCTGCTCATCATACCAACTCACAGCATCCAGGATGGCTTTTTTATCACTGGCAGCCAGTCTGATACTTTGTGCTTTTAGTGCTATATCGACACTAACTTTGAACTGATTGAAATCGTTACTTTCGGTTTGCCCCATGCGTTGCATCAAGGCTTGGGATGTATTGAGTTGCCTGCGTAGTTTTAACCATAGGTCGATGCTTAATAATTTCTTGCGATTTTTGGCATTCAGCCCCAATTCATTCTCTTCGCACCATTTGAGAATCTCTTTTTCATGGCTTGTTAGCGTATCGGCTTGATAGACCGCATCGCCGTATGTTTCATAGACCCATTGCATCGGTTCTTTGAGGGATTTATCAAAACGCAAAGGGGCAATGCGCTCGGCAGTGAATTGCGCTTTGCGGCGGTCTGGGCGTTCAATATTGACCTTGTGATAACCGAAATCGCTATTATCAAAGACTTGTACAGCAATGCCTGATTCTTCGGCATCACGCGCTATTTCATCAAGCTGCAAATAGCAATCGACAATTTGCTCGATATGTTCGGGTGAGAATTCGCAATTTTTATTGCCTAGGTTTTTACGCAGTTTGCGAAACAATAGGCTGGCATCAATCAGTTGTACCTTGCCTTGACGCTGTTCAGTTTTTTTGTTGGATAACAACCAAATATAGGTGGTAATGCCTGTGTTGTAGAACAAGTTATTGGGCATTTGGATAATGGCTTCCAACAAGTCATTTTCAATGATATAGCGGCGGATATTGCTCTCACCGCCACCGGCATCGCCTGTGAACAGGCTGGAGCCATTATGCACTGAAGCAATGCGTGAGCCTGCGGGGCTATTATTCAGACCCTTCATTTTGCTAACCATTTCCATCAGAAATAATAATTGCCCATCACTGGAACGTGGGGTGGCTGCCACAGCCTCTTCATTGCCCCAATAATCTTTAAGCTGAACCTGAAAGCGAGGGTCAATCACATCTTTGCCATCTTTGATATGTTTTTGTTCGCTCGCCCAACTTTTACCATAAGGAGGATTAGACAGCATAAAATCAAAGCGTGTGCCTGCAAACTCATCCGTGGCAAGCGTGGAGCCGACTCGAATATTGGCAGGGTCATCACCCTTAATCATCATATCTGATTTACAAATGGCATAGGTTTCATCGTTGATTTCTTTACCATAAAGATACACATCACCGCTTGCACGAATATCACCTTCAGCATCTTTGATGAACTTCTGGGATTCGGTCAGCATCCCTCCCGAGCCGCAAGCAGGGTCATAAATGGTCATCACAGGTGGTAAGTTTGCTTTAAGGGGGTCAAAGATGAGGTGGGTCATCAGTTGAATCACTTCACGCGGCGTGAAATGCTCGCCTGCTTCTTCGTTATTTTCTTCATTAAATTTACGAATCAACTCTTCAAACACATAACCCATGCCAAGATTGGTGAGGGCTGGCAGTCGATTGCCATCAGGGTCTTCTTTTTCATTCGGCGTGAGGTTGATGTGGGGGGATGTAAACTTCTCCAATATATCGAGCAAGACATCCTTGCTCGCCATATGGCGAACTTGGGAAGCTAAATTAAACTTACCAATAATCTCTTGCACATTGTCACTAAAACCATTCAGGTATTCTTCAACATTAGCCAAAAGTATCTGCTGATTATTGGTTGCTGTTTCGTAAAGCTGGCGCAGTGTCCATTTGCTGGTGTTGTAAAAGACATAACCCGCAGCATCTTTTAAGCCTGCATCATCAAGTTCTACAAGGTTCATCTCATTTTTCTGAAAGACCACTTCCTCAAGCACCTTGGCTTTGGATGGTTCAAGCAAGGCATCCAAACGGCGCAATACCACCATTGGCAAAATCACATCACGATATTTGCCGCGCACATACACATCACGCAAGCAGTCATCCGCAATCGACCAAATAAAAGAAATAAGTTTGTTATGTGCGGCGTGATTCATTCGGTTTCCTTGCGATATTATTTTCTGAAATACGGTTTGTTATGTCGGCAGGATTACAGGAAGATATTTTTTCCTAAAGTCAACCAATCACCTCGACAAATATAGGGCTAAACCAAGATTTGTCGAAGTATAATATGTTTACGCAGGAGCATAAAATATTCTTCAACACTAAAATTTAACTCACTGGAATGACTTGAACCTGCGCAAAACATTCTCACCTCTCAAGTTTTCAAAGCTAAGCCCGATAAATATTACTGCATCGGATTGAAGGATTACTTTTTGCCCTCTGCTAAGAGCGCGTTTAGGCATATCCCGTTGGGATATGGCGCGATAATCCATAACCAAGTAAGTGTATGATGAATCGGTTTGGGATTTATATTTACACACCGTATAGTCCAGCCTGATAATCATTTTTTACAATGATTATCAGGCTGGAGACAGGCTGTCTCCGGTAAAATCATAGGGCGGCATCATGGCGGATACATTTTATAACTGGGAACAGATCAAGGTCGAATATGAATCCGGCAAGGCGCTGAATGCAATCAGGCGAGATCACGGCTGCAATAGAGCTACTATCCGTAAACACGCCGCAAAAGATGGTTGGCTGCGACCTGAATTACCACTGGTTGATATGGTCTCTATTCTGAGTAAGGCGACACATGAAGAATTACTTGAATTCAGTCTCGTTTATCAAAAATGTCATGAGAATAGAATGAAGGGGCGTGATTATCACGGTTTTGCAGGGTTCAAAGGGGCGCAGCCATTTTGCCAGATGTCTCTTGCGCGAAGCTGCAAGGGACTGCTCTGGCTGTTTGGGGAAATAAATCATGAATCCTTTCAAGCGAATAAAGAATCTAAACGATACAGAGGAAAATGTTGTCATTTGATATGTGCTAGCAAGGTGCTGGCACTCTCATGAGTAGCAAATAAAGACAAAACCCATCACCCAACTTAAAGTCGCATGAACCAAAAGAAGAGGCAAACTGTTTACAATTTCACCGCATGGAGTGGTGTTTGCTGGCACCCATAAAATAAACATGTGAATTATCAAAGAGTATCATTTTAAAGTGCCAGCACCCTTCATGAATTGCTGGCAAAGTGCTGGCACTACAATCGTTAGACCAACTCGTCCAAACGGCTATCCTGCCTTTTTGTGCGCCGAGGCTTTGTTTGTAACGAATGATAGCAATGGACGACTGCTCGATCATGTGTTCGGCATGCATAAAAATAAAAGTAACTCCTAACCAATGCAACTGACTTTGTTGACGGCAATCACCATGCTGGCCTTTGCGGCCAATTCGGTATTGTGCCGGATGGCATTGGGTGGCGAGATCATCGATGCGGCAAACTTTACCGCGATTCGCCTGACATCCGGTGCGCTGATGTTGACACTGCTGTTGCTGGGTCGGGCGAAATTCAAAACGAACCCTCTGGGCAATATATATCGTGCCGGTAGCTGGTCTGCAGCCGGCTGGCTATGTATCTATGCGACAGGCTTCTCGTTTGCTTACATGAGTATTAATACTGCAACCGGTGCATTGATCCTGTTTGGAGCAGTTCAATTGACCATGATGACGGCATCCTTGATCTCCGGTGAACGGCCTGGAGTGCGGGTATGGGCAGGCTATGCAATGGCAGTGGCTGGCTTGCTGTTTTTGTTGTCGCCGGGAGCTGATGCGCCATCGTTGTCGGGGGCGTTGCTGATGAGTGTGGCGGGTGTGGCCTGGGGTATGTATTCATTGCTCGGCAGAGGCTCTAGCAATGCGTTATCCCAGACTGCAGGAAATTTCTTACTGACCTTACCCATGTCTGCGCTGATGCTGTTGTTTTCAGTGCATCGATTGCATGGCAATGCTGATGGCATCATGCTGGCGATTGCTTCGGGCGCGTTGGCATCGGGCTTGGGTTATGCGCTTTGGTACTATGTGGTGAGTCGGGTGAGTGGAACGCTGGCCGCCAGCGTGCAGCTATCTGTACCGGTCCTGGCAGCAGCAGGCGGTGTGTTGCTCATGCAGGAGCCGGTATCGTCGCGCTTGATTGTCACCAGTATCATGATACTTGGAGGCATTGCATTGGTTATGAAAAAACAGCCTGCTCGAGGGTGAGTCTCACAGGCTGGGCTATGGTGGCTTTCCAATCATGTTGAATGTCACTCCGAACAGTTTTGAAACGCACGAATAGAATCAGAGCACAAATAGAGTCAGGAACATACCATGAGGGCAGTCCCTGACCCCTGCTATAGTGCTTGTTGGTTATTTTATGGCTGAAGGTGGTGTTACCTGCTCCATCAAATCATTGTTCCACTGGCCATCGACTTTAATTTGTGAAATGGAGCCGAACAGCAATGCTTCGATTAAATTATGCGATAGATAGACATAGGTTCCCGGTTGTTTGAAGGTGTAAATAAACGCACCCGCCGAACCGGCGGCAATCACCCAGCTCTCCAAGCCTTCGGCTGGAGCATCAGCGATGTTGCCTCTTTCCCACACATAATCACCATGACCGCCGATCAAATGGGGATAGGACTGGCGGTTGGCCTGAGAATGAATAAACAACACGGTTTCACCGACCTTGGCATGCATGGCGTTTTTGCCGGTTAAAGCGCCCATTTTGCCGCCAAACGGAATATGCGTTGGGATCAGGCCTTTCATGACTTTTAAATCATCAGTATACGATGCTGCAGCATTGGCATAACGCTTGTATGTGCCATCCTTATTCTTGGGTAAATAATAATCCTGCTCACCAATATAATAAGCTCTATCGTATTTGATTTGTTTGCCATTTTTATCTTTTAAACCATCTCTTGGCAAAATCATCACCGCACCATTCATGCCATGCACAACATGCCAGGGAATCATTTTTCCGCCCGGCGCACAATGATAAACAAAAGTGCCTGGCTTAATGGCTTTCCAACGCAGTACAACCTCCTGACCCGGCTTCACCTTGGTCAGCGCACCGCCACCCAAAGCGCCTGTGGCAGCATGGAAATCGATGTTGTGTGGTAGTCTGCTGGTTTTCGGGTTGACCAGCGTTAATTCGATATAATCACCGACATGGGCAACGATGATAGGACCCGGTACGCTGCCATTGAAGGTGAATGCCCATATAAATGCGCCCGGCTCAACCTCAATCTCTTTTTCTTCGATCACCATTCTAACTTGAATGATTTTTGCTTTTCCAGTGGCGACTTGCTCATGTTTAGGCAAGAGAGGCGGTGCAACGAGTTCTTGAACGACTCGTTCCAGTTTGCTGACATCTGCCTGTGTGCCAACCTCAAAGCCTTCAAGCCCACCTTTGCTATTGGCAAAAGCAGCGTTGCTTAATAGTAAAGCAGCTATGAGCATTATTCCTTTCGTTTTCAATGTAATCTCCTTTAACGCACGTTGTATGATATCCCCTTCATGAAGGGGTGGTAGCCCTGCCCTTTACCCACAAATCACGTCACAGAACCCTTGCACATGGGTCAGACCAAGGCGCGGCGCGCTGATAATGATTGTTCCATTGGCAAGCGCCGCAACGCAGGCATGGCCTGTGTGCAAGGGCTCCCTTCGGGCGAGCCGCCCGGCGGCTATCTGCTGCGTTGCGCTTTCTTGCAATGGAATAACCATTACTTCAAGAGCACGCCTTGCATATAACCACCGGGCGACTCGCTGTGGCGCGATTTGTGGGTAAAGGGCAGGGATAGCCAGTCAGAGCCCCTGATATCATCAGGGGCTCATCGGGCTTAGCTGGTGGTTTGTGTTTCTGTTTGTGTCTCTACGTGTGTGTCCTCTACTGTTGCAACGGCTTGACCCTTGCCGATGGTGAGTAGATCCCACACGAGTAAGACGATACCTGCAGCGGTCACAAGGCCGAAGATCATGCGCCACTCCATACCTTGAACAAACCAAGGATGAATTTGAGCTGCAAAATAACCCATCCATGTCGAACCGCCAACAGCACGTTCGATAAACGATTGCTCATAACCGGAAATCAATAGCGCTACCGTCATGCCAACCACGCCGAGGTTCAACAGGCCAAGCGACCACTTCCATTTCCAGCCGCTGCCCAATAAAGCCGGGCCGAATTTGCTATGTCCGCGCAGATATTGTGCGGCAACATAGAACATGGCGATAATAATCGTTGCATAAGCGCCAAAAAATGCCAGATGCCCGTGCGATGCCGACCACTGTGTGCCGTGCGTATACAGATTGATCTGCGGTAGCGTGTGCATAAAGCCCCACACACCTGCACCAAAGAAGTTGCCGAATGCATGGGTGATAAACCAGGCCAGAGCCGGGTTATTGTTGGTCTTCGAGTGGCGAACACCCGAGTCGTACACGGCATGCACGACCATGGCCACCAGTGGAACCGGTTCTAAGGCGGAGAAGATACCACCAATACTGAACCAGTATTCAGGCGTGCCAATCCAGAAATAGTGATGGCCAATGCCCAGAATGCCGGAACCGAACATCAGTGCCACTTCGATATACAGCCAGGTGGTCACAATCTTGCGGCTTACACCGAGCGTCTTCATCAGGCCCCATGCCATGATGCAGGCAACCAGTACTTCCCACGTGGCTTCTACCCACAGGTGAATCACCCACCACCACCAATACTGATCAACCGAGATGTTGGTCGTATAGAACATGCCAGCCAGGTAAATACCGGCCAAGGCCATGAGATCCAAGGTGAGTACACCGGCAATGCCGCTCCACTTGCCTTTGGAGAAGGTGGCTGCAACATTGTAGAAGAAGATCAACATGCAGATCACAATGCCGATATCCGCCCAGCGTGGTGCTTCAATATATTCACGTCCCTCATTGATAAACCAGCGTGTGAAATCATCGCCAGGGCCTGTTTGGACAAACAGAAACACCAGCACTACGATGGTCACGGCCGATGTGAGTACCCAAAAGCCAAGGGTGCCCAGCTTGAGACCGACGGTTTTGGTTTCGCTCTCTTCTTCGAGTAACCAGTACACCGAGCCCATAAAACCATACAACATC
The DNA here is from genome assembly GCA_964406805.1 of uncultured Zetaproteobacteria bacterium. GTDB lineage: Bacteria > Pseudomonadota > Zetaproteobacteria > Mariprofundales > Mariprofundaceae > Mariprofundus. Next base: position 13,835 of record CAYOTF010000032.1, read on the forward strand.
CATATAATCATGGCGTTGATATGTACGGTGCGCGTTACGTTAAAGTTCAGCAAGCCTTGCAGAAAATCAGGTGCTAGATATTGAATGCCCGAGAGCAGACCAAACAGAATCTGAGCCACAAAAAGTACCACGGCCACGATAAAATATTTTATGGCCAGTTGTTGGCCACCATTCAAATGCGCGATACTCATCGCTTAACCCTCCTTGTCGATAACGGTGAAATTGTAGGGAAATCCATTGGTATCAATGGAAGACATCCATTTTAGAAAAGCAATCACAGCCTTGGCTTCATCTTCGCTAATGTTCATGTCCGGCATGGTGCGTCCGGAACCGAACGAACGTGCGTTGTCTTGCGGATGCATCAAAAAATCGATCATCATCTGCTCGCGTTCGCCTTCGGAACTCCATGCAGGATCGAGCCAGGCCTTGGTTAAGTCCGGTGCAAAATAAGAGCCATTGCCAAGCAGAGTATGACAGCCCATGCAATTTCTACCCTGGGTGATCTTTTTACCGTGTGTGATCAGTGCTTCGGCTTCTTCTTCGCTGAGCGCCTTGCCAAACAGAGGAGCATCACCACCAATCACCGGCACCTGAAAGTTACGTTCATCATTGAATTCATAACTGATGTGTTTATTGATCACCGCATAAGCAGGAACCCTTTCACTACCAACGGAAATTTTCGGTAATGTGTCCACTGTCAGGCCAATCAGCACCAGAAACATAACGCCGGTGACCCAAATGGCTGTTTTTTTCCAGAATGTTTCACTGGACCACCATGGAATTTTATTACTCATATCGCCTCCTTTTGCGAGTGTGATTTAACGGGTATTTCGGGATCTTGATCCGGAGCAAGGGCAGAGGGTGAGCATTCACCGTCATTATCCTTGTGTGTGCCGACACACAGTTTCCAGATGCCATGTGGTGCAAGTAGATAACCGACAAGCATGATGACAATCAGCCAGCGCCAGTAACCATTGAGGTGGGCAGCCGAGCCAAGTGTAAGAACGGAGATAAACAGAATGCCGTAAGAGCCATATGCTAAAACCATCATCCAGGGCTTCGATTGAAGTCGGGACCAGGCAAAGAGCAGCGCATATAAAGCGCCGGCAATAATTACCATGGCTCCAGAGAAAAAAACAATGAAAAAATCTTGCAGCTCAACAGGTTCAATCATAACATGTATCCATAATGCATTATTTTGAGATAGCGCATTGTAGCGAGCTGTTTGGTGGAGTGCAACAGCGTAAATGAATCACGAAACGCATGCCTAATAAAGGCAACAGAATAGTGTGTGTGTTACGTGTTATCGACCTGAAGGGTTGAATCCACGGCTATCAAAACACGGGCAATTAAGCGAGTGTCCGCCCTGTTCAGTTCAAGATACAGTTGCAGGAAAAAACAAGGAGTGGGGATATGACAGCCTATCGTTCAGTGGTTGAGGCGCAGCAGTGTATTTTAGCGCATGTATCGGCGATGCAGCCGGAGTTGGTGGCTTTGCATGATTCACTCGGGCGCGTGCTGGCGGCGGATGTGTCGGCCAACCGCAATCACCCGCCCTATGATGTGTCGGCGATGGATGGTTATGCGCTGCGCTTTGCTGATATTGCGGCGGCGACCTCCGATGCGCCGGTTAGCCTAATCGTGGTTGATGATATTCGGGCAGGAAGCATGCCGCAGGTGAAGGTCTTGCAGGGGAGAGCGGCGCGTATTATGACCGGTGCGCCGACACCTGCAGGTGCTGATACGGTGATTCGTGTTGAGGATACGGAACAGCACGGTAATGATGTGCTGATTCTTGTGCCACCGCAGCAGGGGGCGAATATCCGGCCATTGGGTGAGAATTTAACAAACGGTGAAGTTGTGCTTAGCAAAGGCACGGAGATTACTCCCGGTGTGTTGGCGATTCTGGCCATGGTCAAGCAAAAACAGGTATCAGTAGTTGCGCGACCTAGCGTGGCGATCCTCTCTACCGGCGATGAGCTGGAAGGCATCGATGAGACGATTGATGAAAACAAAATTCCCGATGCCAATTCGCATGCCTTGTATGCGCAGTGTGTGGCGCTTGGCATTACACCAACGCTGCTGGGTATCGCGCATGACAATCCAATCGAACTTAGAGCGAAACTGGCGCAGGGTCTGGAGCATGACATTCTGCTGGCTTCGGGTGGTGTATCGGTTGGTCACCATGATTTTGTACGTCCGACGTTGGAAGCTTTGGGCATTACCATGCATTTCTGGCGTGTGGCCATGCGGCCGGGTCATCCATTGGCCTTCGGTACATCTGAAAGCGGTACGGCGAAAACAGCTTGTGCAGTGTTTGGCCTGCCGGGCAATCCTGTGTCGAGTATGGTGTGTTTTGAACAGTTTGTTGCGCCGGCACTGCGTGCAATGATGGGGCATAAAAAACTATTCCGGCGCACCATCACAGCGCGCTTGGCACATGATTTGAAGGATAGAGCAGGGCGTGCGCACTTTGTGCGTGTGACATTGACTCGGGATGGAGCTGATTATATAGCCTCATCGACCGGCACACAGGGCAGCGGGGTGCTGATGAGCATGGCTATGGCTGAAGGATTCGTGATTGTGCCGGCTGAAGTGGAAAGTGTAACCGCTGGAGATATGGTGACGGTGCAGCTATTGCAGGGTATGGATTTTCAGCCCGAAGCGGATTTATAGCCACGGATCAACGCAGATCAACACAGATGATAAACAACTATGTTTGTAACGCTTGAATAGCAGATTCAAAAGCTTTCACCGCAGCACCCCAGGGTGGTATCTCTTGCTACGTAATTCACCTCCAGGGCACAGAGTTACGCAGAGTAAAGACAAAACCTAAGTATGGTTTTCTTTGCGCACTTCGCGGTAAAATAAGTGTTATTTTCAGATTGGGAAACGTAAGGCGGGGTGAGTCGCTATTCAGTATTAAATGGTTTTATCTGTGTGTATCGGTGTTCATCTGTGGCTAAAAAAGGATGTAAAATGAAAGCAAAAATTGGATTTATCACAGTATCGGATCGCGCCAGTCGCGGTGAATATGAGGATTTGGGCGGCCCGGCTATGGCAGCTTGGTTTGACCGTGTTTTAACTTCCGAATGGGAGGCCATCAAACGCATTATTCCCGATGAGCAGGATGGCATCGAAGCTACACTGAAAGAATTGGCCGATGATGAAGGCTGCTGCCTGATTGTGACTACCGGCGGCACAGGCCCTGCAGTGCGTGATGTCACGCCAGAAGCGACGGAGGCTGTGTGCGAGAAGATGATGCCTGGCTTTGGCGAACTGATGCGGCACGAGTCACTCAAGTTTGTACCCACTGCCATCCTGTCGCGCCAGACGGCCGGTATTCGTGGTGGTGCGTTGATTATCAACCTGCCGGGCAAACCATCGGCTATTGATGATTGTTTAAACGCGGTGTTTCCTGCCGTACCCTATTGCATTGATTTGATTAAAGGACCCTTTTTGATTGCCGATGCAGAGCAGTGCAAAGTATTCCGGCCAAAGAAAAAATAGAGAAAACAGAAAAAGTAGAGAAAACAGAAAAAGTAGAGAAAACAGAAAAAGAACTGGCCGGGGTTCGAGGCTTAATTGAGTGCCCAGGCCGTTTTGCATTTTTTGCACACAAAGCCTTCACCTGCTTCAAAAACCACCTTGTTTTCACAGCTAGGGCAGGCCAATTGCGCCAGACATTTTTTGTTTTGCACGACAAATACGATAATCGAAGCCAGCAAGCCTGCCGCCGCATACAGCCAGCTGGAGAAATGAACTGAGAGTGCAATCGTTGCCAACATGATCAGCCCATCAATTATTATAATAACCGAATAGGTATATAAAAACGGATTGGCCGGGAAAATACGCTGTTTGAATGGCATCGGATCAGCGGCCTGTTTGTGTGCTTTGCATGGACTCGATTATTTGCCAAGCTCTTTGATTTGGGCTTCGAGTTCTTTGACACGGGCATCGAGCGCGCTGAGTTCCTGGCGTGCTTTGCCGAGCATGGCCTCTTGAACCTGCATGCGCTCATGGGTGATAACATCGAACTGTGATAATGCGCCTTCAACGATGCTGCGTACTTGTGATTCTGCACCTTGTTTGAGGCCGCCGAGCATACGCAGGCCGCTGGCGATTTTTTCTGCGATGTCGTCCATGGATTGATTGTTTGCTGTCATTGTGGCTCCGTTGTTATTAAACGTTGTGGTAATACTGTTTGTTCTGTTCGTTTTGTCTGTTCTGTTTTTTCTTCGTTGAGCTGACTGAGCTTGATTTCTCCGGCACAATTGAACCTTTTAAATAGCCGGTTTCACCCGAAGGCAGTTCGACTTGCAGCCATCCGATGGTTTTACTTTGACTTGCATCGAGCATGGATCCCGGACGATACCAGCCGAGTTGTTTGGCTGACGTGTCGGGCTTTGCACGCAGAATTCGGTAGCTCCCAATTTGAAAGTGTGCCATTGCTGACTGCTTTTTCAATGTTGATTCAATTAGCTGGATGATGGCATGTTCGATTGATGTTTCACGGGTGATGGTTTTTACCTTGATCAGAATAGTGCTCAGGTTTTCCGTTTGCTCGCGCAAGGTAATCTCACCATTGAGCTTTTTGTTGGTAAAGGCAATGCCATAACCGCCATCGTCTTGTGTTTCAAGAATATCGATGTCGAGGCGCATTTTCTGCAAGCTATATTGTGTTGCAGCGAGCGTGGCGCGCATGCTGTATGGAAAGCTGACTTCCTCACTGGAAAATTGATTGGAAACAACATCGTAAAGTGCGCCCGGAATAGCTGAGACTGCGGTGACAGCAACGCAGCCTGAGAGGGAGGAGGTTAGTAATATTGCCGCGAGTGCAAGTTTAAGGTGGTGAATCTGGACGTTTACGCGCCCCATCGTTGAGCCTCTGGATTGCTAAGATCGAGATGATCGAGCATGCGATCAACCAGAAAATTGATGATATCATCCAAGGATTGTGGTTTGTGATAGAAGCCGGGCATTGCCGGGATGATATGGGCTCCTAGACGCGAGAGTTTGAGCATGTTTTCCAGGTGGATGCTGGATAACGGTGTCTCCCGAGGTACTAGAATAAGTTGTCGCCGCTCTTTTAAGATCACATCGGCAGCGCGTTCAATCAGGTTATCCGAAGCGCCACACGCAATACGCGCCATCGTACCCATTGAGCAGGGCACGATGATCATTTTCTTGATGCCCGAAGAGCCGGATGCGGTGGGTGAAAACCAATCCTTCAAGCTGTAACAGCGCATGGATGCTGCAGAAACGCCAAGATGTTGAGCCAGCGTCTGTGTGGTTGCTTCGGTTGTGTCGGGCAATTTTAAATCAACTTCCTGCTGCAATACCACGCGCGCGGCATCGGATAACAGGATGTGTTGAA
>CAYOTF010000033.1:0-2019 GCA_964406805.1 uncultured Zetaproteobacteria bacterium
ATCATGATGCATCCGAACCGGAAGAGCTCGAACAACAGGCACACGATGTGTCTGCGTTCTTGGCCTTCATTGGTGATCCGCATCAGAATGAACGTCGGGCTATCGGTTGCTGGGTAGTCGGCTTCCTGATTCTGCTGACGCTCGTCTTATGGCGCTTGAAAGTGGAAGTATGGAAAGACGTTAAACATTGATCTGATGTACTCGTAAGCAATAGTAGTATTTGAAAAGACCCGCTTTATAGCGGGTCTTTTTTTTGCATGGAGAGCTATGGCAAATGCTGCTTCTCTTGACCCAAAACACGTGCCTTCGTAGTCTCACCATCCCCCTGATTGGGGTATTCCTTTTTGCCGGAGTTTATGCCTGACTGATGTTTGAATTTGAAAAAATAAAACGCTTACCCCCCTACGTCTTTGCAACAGTAAACCAGTTGAAGATGGAATTGCGCCATGCCGGTGAAGATATTATCGATTTGGGTATGGGCAATCCGGATCAGCCGACACCTCAACATATTGTCGATAAGCTGTGTGAAGCGGCGCAAGATGGGCGCAATCACCGTTATTCTGTGTCGCGAGGTATTCCGGGTCTGCGTCGCGCGATATGCGGCTGGTACAAACGTAAATTTGATGTCGATCTTGATCCTGAAACTGAAGCGATTGCTACCATTGGCTCCAAAGAAGGTTTGGCGCATTTGGCTGTGGCGATTACCTCGCCGGGGGATTTGGTGCTAACTCCTAATCCGGCTTATCCGATTCATCCCTATGGGGATTATTGCAGGTGCGGATATTCGTCATGTGCCGATGGGGCCTGGGCGTGATTTCTTTGAAGATGTGCAAAAGGCAGTCAAAGACTCCTGGCCGCGCCCCAAGATTTTGATTGTGAATTTCCCATCCAACCCGACTGCGCAAGTCGTTGATCTGGATTTTTATGTCAAGCTGGTGGATTTTGCACGTGAACATAAGTTGATTGTGATTTCTGATATCGCCTATGCTGAAATCACCTTTGATGATTATGTCTGTCCGTCGATCATGCAGGTGCCGGGTGCAAAAGATGTGGCGGTGGAGTTTTATTCGTTATCCAAAAGCTACAATATGCCGGGCTGGCGCATGGGTTTCATGGTGGGTAACAGTGAAATTGTGGCTGCTTTGGCCAAAATCAAGTCGTATCTGGATTATGGGACCTTTCAACCCCTGCAGATTGCATCGTGTGCTGCCTTGAATGGGCCGCAGGATTGTGTGGAAGAGATTCGTTTAATGTATCAATCACGCCGCGATGTGATGATTGATGGCATGCATAAAATGGGCTGGATGGCTGAGAAGCCAAAAGCATCGATGTTTATCTGGGCGGAGATTCCGGACGATTTTAAATCGATGGGATCGCTGGAGTTTTCCAAACGCTTGATGATAGAGGGCGGTGTATCGGTTTCGCCGGGTGTGGGTTTTGGTGATTATGGTGATGATTATGTGCGTATTGCCTTGATTGAGAATGAACAGCGTTCACGGCAAGCCTTGCGTGGTATGCAAAAGTTTCTTCACGCTGGTGCATAGGCTTTCACCACAAAGGCACGAAGACACAAAGAAGATATATAAAGATGGATATGAATAATAAAACTTTGCGCCTCTGTGTCTTAGTGGTGAAAGCTGAATTGGAGATGTTACATGACTGAAATAAGAGTTGGATTATTGGGCTTAGGCACCATTGGTACGGGTGTGGCTCGTATTTTAATTGAGCAGCAGGAACTGATCTCACGCCGCTTGGGCAAGACGGTACGTTTGGTCGCTGCGGCAGATCGTGATCTGGATCGTGATCGTGGACTCGATTTTTCCGCTGTGCGTTTGACCGATGATGCCAACGATGTGGTGACTGCCGATGATGTGGATCTGGTGGTGGAGCTGATCGGTGGTTATGAGCCGGCACGCAGCTTTGTGGCGACTGCACTGGAGCATGGAAAACATGTGGTGACAGCCAATAAAGCACTGGTGGCCAAACATGGTGAAGAGCTGTTTCCACTGGCGGCAAGCA
>CAYOTF010000033.1:2029-9814 GCA_964406805.1 uncultured Zetaproteobacteria bacterium
GTTGTTCCCCTTTGCGTCCAGCAAGGGCGTAGCGATTGGTTTTGAAGCGGCAGTCGGTGGTGGTATTCCATGTCTGAAAGCCTTGCGTGAAGGTTGTGCGGCCAATGCCATCGAGTCGGTGTATGGTATTTTGAACGGTACGTGTAACTTTATTCTCACCAAGATGGAATTGGAGGGGGCGGATTACGCCGATGTGCTCAAAGAGGCGCAAGAGCTGGGTTATGCCGAAGCCGACCCGACTTTTGATGTTGAAGGCATTGATACAGCGCATAAATTATCTATTTTAGCAGCCATGGCATTTGGCTCCAAGATCAAATTCGATGAAGTGTTCACAGAAGGCATCAGCAAGATTACGGCGGCGGATATCGAATCGGCGGCTGAACTGGGTTATCGGATTAAATTGCTCGGTATTGCCAAGCCGCATGGTGAAAATGGTGAAGTAAGCCAGGTTGAAATGCGTGTGCATCCGACACTAGTGCCGGTTGAATCGCAAATTGCACAGGTGTCCGATTCGTACAATGCGGTGCAGGTAAGCGGTGATTTTGTGGAGCATACGCTCTATGTCGGTCGTGGTGCAGGTGAGCGTCCAACCGCTTCAGCGGTGGTGGCCGATATTATGGATATTGCGCGTGTTGCGCCGGATGGCATCATGCACATGGCAGCACCCATGGGCTTTGCCGAATCCGAACGGCGTGAGTTGAATACCTTGCCCATTGCCGATATTGAATGTGAATATTATCTGCGCCTGATGGTGCAGGATGAGCCGGGTGTGATTGCTTCGGTGACATCCATTCTCGCCGATCACCGTATTAGCTTGGAAGCCATGAGTCAGAAAGAACGCCATGCCAGTCATGCGGTTGCGGTTGTGATGCTGACCCATGAAACGACCGAAGGAAATTTACAGGCTGCGATTAGTCGCATTGTTGGCTTGAACGCAGTTGAAGATGATGTGTTGATTCTACGCAAAGAATCAGCCGTACTTTAAGGATTTATTATGCCCAGATATGAAGGAATCATTAACCGATACCGCGCTTTTTTGCCGATCGCCAAGGATGATACGGTTATCACGCTCTACGAAGGCAATACACCGCTGCACGAGTCGCATAATCTGCGTAATGCCATCAACCCTGAATTGAATATCTTCTTGAAATTCGAGGGTTTGAATCCAACCGGTTCATTCAAGGATCGCGGCATGACCATGGCTGTTACTCAAGCCTATAATGCCGGCTCGCGCAAAATCATCTGTGCATCGACCGGTAATACCTCGGCTTCTGCTGCGGCCTATGCTGCGAACTGTGGCATGGAAGCTTATGTGTTGATTCCCGATGGTAAGATTGCACTCGGTAAAATGAGCCAGGGCATGCGTTATGGTGCCAAGGTGATCCAGATTCGTGGTAACTTTGATGATGCGCTGGATCTGGTACGTGAGATCAGTGCTGATGGCTCGATTTCGCTGGTGAACTCAGTCAATCCGTATCGCATTCAGGGTCAGAAAACTGGAGCATTCGAGATCGTTGATGAGCTGGGCTTTGCGCCCGACTACCACGCGCTGCCGGTTGGTAACGCAGGCAATATCACCGCCTATTGGATGGGTTATAAAGAATACCACGAAAAACGCATCAGCAAAACACTGCCGAAAATGATTGGTTTTCAAGCCGCCGGTGCAGCTCCGATTGTCAATGGGGCTCCGGTAGAAAATCCGGAAACCATTGCTACTGCGATCCGTATTGGTAAACCGGCTTCATGGCAGCAGGCGGAAGCAGCCCGTGATGAATCCGGTGGCCGTATTGATGCGGTGACCGATGACGAGATTCTGCAGGCTTATGATATGTTGGCTTGCATGGAAGGTGTGTTTTGTGAACCTGCATCTGCGGCTTCTGTGGCCGGTGTAATCAAGCTTAATAAAACGGGTTACTTCAAGCCGGGTGCAAGCATTGTCTGTACGCTGACTGGTAATGGCTTGAAAGATCCGGATACGGCCATGATGGGGATTCCAACGCCGGTAACCATTGATGCCACTGAAGATGCGGTGCGCCGCGCACTGGATTCTTAATAAGAGTGATACATACACTGATCGTCAGCCAGGCGTTAATTCAACATCAGGATGGAGTTTCGCTCCATCCTGATTTGTTTGCATGGCAGGATTCGCTCGCAGCTTATAAACAAACATGGTTTGAATGTGGTGATAAAAACCCTTTGGGCTGGTATGCCGCACTTTGTGATCAATCAGCATCATCTTTGTTGATGCAGGCTTGTTCAAGTTTGCCCGATGATTGCCAGCAATGTTGGGTGGTTTCGCCGTTCCATGCGCAATTGCAGCAAACGCGAGTGCGTGTGTATGCTGAAGGTTTGTTTCCGTGGTCAGCTGAAGATGCCGATGATTTGTGCGCCACACTCAATCCATTATTGATGGAGGAGGGCATGCAGCTGCATGCAGTTGGTGCGGGATTATTGCTGAGCTGCCGAGAGCCAATGGATGCTTATCCCTTGGCTTTTGGTGCGATTTCAGGCCAGTTGTTGCCGGATAGTCACCATGCCGGTGCAGATGGAGGACGTTTGAATCGTTTATTATCGGAGATTCAAATGCTGTTGTTTCAGCAGCATTCGTCTGCCCGGCATGATCGTGGTGAGGTGGATGTGAGTGGTGTGTGGATGTGGGCACCGCTTGATATGTCATCTCAATTGGAAACAGATACAAAATCAATTGCAGTGGCGACACGTAATCCTGTCTTGCAATCCATTGTCGATGGCAAGGATGCTGCTGTGATCATTACTGAGGTAGAGCGTTTATCTGAGCTGGTACAGGCCGATGCAGTTCTGCCGAAGCGCATCGTACTCGCCGGTGCGGATTATGCTGTCTTGCTGACAAGATCCTGGCTGCCGAAATTTGGCAAAATCAAATGGCAAGCGAAATCAGTGCAAGCTGAAACACTATTATATTCACTGTTGATAATATAATAGAATGCGAATATAATGCGCCGTATGCAAGAAATACCCAAAGATAAAATCATCGATGCCAGTCAGGGCTTGCGAGCCATTGCACATGAATTGCGCCTGTCTGTGTTGTGCCTGTTGCTGGAGGGGCCGTTGTGTGTGCATGAAATCATGCAAGCCACCGGTGCGGCGCAGTCCAATTTATCCCAACATTTAGCCAAGATGCGCTTGCTTGGCATTATCCAGAATGAGAAACGCGGACAACAGGTGTTTTATCGTATTGCCAATCCGGCCTGGGCGGATTTGGTGATGGCATTAAAACAGATTTATTGCCCGGAAATGTGCACGCCTGCTGAGAGCAAGGAGTAAAACGTGTTTTTTTGGTCTAATATATCAATAAATTATAATGTATTAATTAAACAGGTGTCGGTTTTGTTGTTTGTCACTGTTGCAGCGAGTGCAGGTGCCGCCGAGATCACAACGCTCAGAGACAGCGTGGAATATGCTGTGGCGCATAACCGGTTGTTGGCTGCGGATGGCAGTTCGATAGAGCAAGCTAGAGCAGGGCAGGATATGGCTTCCGGCCAATTCATGCCGCGTATTGATTTATCCACCGGCGTGCTGCGAACCGATGCGCCGGGTGATTATTTTGGCATACGTTTGAATCAGCAGCGGATTACTGCGGCTGATTTCAGACCTACACTTTTGAACAATCCCGGTTATATCAATAATTATCAGACACGTTTGAATGTGCGTATGCCGGTTTATAGGGGTGGAGCATTGTGGGCCGGCAAAAAAAAGGCCGACCATCAGGCTGAAGCGGCTGTCTTGAGTCATGATTATATGCAGCAGCAGGTTATTTATCAGGCCATTGCGGCTTATGTGCAAACACGGGCGGCTTTTGCTGCGATTCATGCCATGCAGACGGCTGTGAATGCTGCTGAAAAACGTTATCACGATACGCAGGCATTGCAGAAACGCGGCGTGTTAATCAACAGTGATGTGATGGATGCGCGTGTGCACTTGTTGCGCAGTGGCTTGAAACTGAAACAGGCGAACAATGCTTATGCTCAGGCCAGAGATGTATTGCAACGGGTGCTGGGGCTCGATGGTGATACGACACTGAGAGCTGATGCAGAGCCGAATCTTGTCGCCCGCGAGTGGGTGCTGGATCAGGCTATTGAACAGGCTTTGGCTGAACGCGCTGATTTGAAAGCCTTGAACGAGGCATATCAGGCCAGTCAGGCCGAAGTCGATGCCAGCGCTGCGGCTTTTCGGCCACGTGTCGATCTGGTGGCAGGGCAGGAGTGGAATGCATCCACGCCGGCATTGAAAAATCGCAATTCCATGGTTGCTGCAACGATCAGTATGAATTTGTTTGCCGGTGGTGCGGATCGGGCTAGGACGCGTGCATCTCGTGCCAAGTTGATCGGATTGGAACTGCAACTCAGCGATCATAAACAGCAGGTTCGCAATGAAGTGAAACATGCCTGGCGCATGCTGGATGAAAGCAAGGCGCGTGTAATTAGTGAAGGTGAAGCGTTAAAGCAGAGTGAGGAATCATTGCGTATTAAATCCTTGCGTTATGCGCAGGGTTTATCCAAAACATCCGATTTACTTGATGCTCAGTTGCAAGTGGATACGACGCGCTTGTCGACTATTCGAGCCAACTATGATGTTACGATTGCCCGAGCCGCGCTGCAGCTGGCCGTGGGTATGTTGAATGAGGATGTGATCCAATGAAAAGAAAGTATCTGTTGATAGTGCCAGGCTTTTTACTGATGTTGTTAATGACTTTATCGTTGCAGGCCTGCAGCGATGCCGGTGATAGGCCTGTGGCGCAGTCGCCTGTTGCATCCACACAGGCCAGGACGATCACACTGAAATCGGTAGACGTAGCGACCCACTATGTGACCAGCGGTACGGTGACATCCGATCATCGGGTATCGATCAGTTCGCGTGTCTCAGGATACATTCGCAAGCTGTCTGTACGCGAAGGCGACCGTGTCAAAAAAGGGCAGGTGCTGGTGCGCGTCGATCCGGTCAATGCCAGGCAGGCATTGGTACAGGCTGAAGCTGATCTGGCCAATGCAAAAGTTGATCTGAAACGTTATGAATCATTGTATCGTGATCATGCCGCCAGCCAGCAACAACTGGATCGGGTGCGTTTGCGCTACAAACTAACCCGTTCGCAGGCGGCGCAGGCGCGCAATCAACTGGGTTTTTCCGAGGTGGTATCGCCAGTCAATGGTGTGGTCGTTGAAAAGCGTTTAAGCAAGGGTGATCTGGCTCAGCCCGGTGCAGCGATTCTGACCCTGGAAGATCCGTCGAGTCTGTTGGTTAAAACCTATGTGTCCGAGCAATATGTCAGCGCTATTCATGCCGGAGACAAGGTGGCGGTGGACATCCCTTCGATGCAGCGTCGTCTGGTTGGCATAGTACGGCAGGTGGTGGAAGCCGCCGATGCCGTATCGCATCAGTTTCTGATTAAAATCACCTTACAGAATGGTGGTTCGCAATATAATTCGGCCGTTCATCCGGGCATGTATGCGCAGGTTGGTTTTTCTACGGGTATGCGCAAGGCGCTGATGATTCCGGCGGCTGCGGGGGGTGAACGGGCGGGTTTGCATGGCGGTTATATCGTCGATGGCAAATCAATTGCACATTATCGCCAGATTCGAGTGGGTGAGACTCGAACGGATGAAAAGCGCGGCACCGAGGTGGAATTGCTGGCAGGCCTGCATGACGGTGATGTTGTTGCATGGGCTGGAAAACCAGCACTGCAAACAGGCATGAAAGTCCAGTAATGTCCGAACGAATGTCTAAACAAACCCCACTTAATATTGCCGGTCGCCTGGGTAAGGCGGCCATGTTTTCCAACCTGACACCGATGTTCAGCCTGCTGATTTTTATCATTGGCGCGATGGCTTTGATGGTGACACCTCGTGAAGAAAACCCGTCGATTGATGTGCCTGCAGCCAATGTGATTGTGCAAATGCAGGGCGCGTCTCCTGAAGAGGTGCAGAATCTTATTTTGCGGCCACTGGAGATGATTCTGCGCGAAATGACCGGCATAGACCACACCTATGGAATAGCGCTGGATTCGCAGGCCGTGGTGACGGTGATGTTCAAGGTTGGTGAAGATAAGGAAGCCAGTCTGGTCAAATTGTACGATCGTATTATGCACAACCTGGATCGTTTGCCTGCCGGTGCATCCGAACCGCTGGTCAAACCGATGGATGTGGATGATGTGCCGGTTTCCGTGATCACGCTGTCATCCACCGCTATGGACGGTTTATCGCTCAAACGACTGGCCGAACGGGTGCGTGATCAGCTTAGCCCAATTGATGGCGTATCGGTGGCTGATATTATTGGCGGCAATGATCGCCAGATTCGTATTCAGCTCGATCCGGTGCGCATGGCTGCCTACCACATTGCACTGGATAAATTGCATCGGGTATTGCTCAGTGCCAATGCCGGTGGCCCGAGCGGCACACTCGTTGGCAATAACCGGGAAATCAAAGTATGGCTGAACGGTTATCTGAAAAATGCCATGCAAGTGGGGCGTTTGGTCGTTGGTCAGTGGCAGCATAAAGCCATTTATTTGCGTGATGTGGCAAGCATTAGCGATGGCCCTGCACAAGTGGATCATTATCACCGCATCGGTTTCGGTGCCTCGGTGCAGGGGAGCGGCGGAGCGGCGCAAAGACCGGCAGTATCGATCACGCTGGCCAAGAAGCGCGGCACCAACGCGGTGGTGGTGACCGACAATATCGAAGCAAAATTGAATAGTCTGAAGGGCGATTTTATTCCCGATAATGTATCGGTCACGATTACCCGTGACTCTGGAGACCGCGCCAATGCCGCCGTAAACCTGTTGCTGGAGCACCTCGGTATCGCCATTGCTACGGTGATTATTATTTTGCTGCTGTTCCTCGGCTGGCGTGAAGCAGCGATTGTGACCATGAATATTCCGCTGATTCTACTGATTGTTCTGGCGGTCGGTTTTCTGGCCGATCAGACCATCAACCGCATTGCCCTGTTCGCACTGATTCTGGCGCTGGGTTTGTTGGTTGATGATGCGATTGTGGTGATCGAAAATATTCATCGGCATTTGAATCAAATGGGGCGCAATGGTGCCAGCAGCCTGAAGGAGAAAGCGCGCCTGATTGTCGAAGCCACCAATGAGACGGGAAAACCAACTATTATCGCCACCATTGCCGTGATTCTGGCCTTTTTACCGATGGGCTTTGTGACCGGCATGATGGGGCCGTATATGGGGCCGATTCCGTTCAATACGCCGATTGCCATGGCTGCTTCACTGGTGATTGCCTATATGTTTACACCGTGGATTGCTTACCGCTGGCTGCCTTTCAATAAGACCGATGCCACGATGGAAGAGAAGGAGATGCCAAGCAAGGATGCCGTGCAGCGCATGTATCTGCGTCTGGCCACGCCGCTGGTGGAATCTAAAACGGTGCGTCGTTTGTTTGCTTTGGTTATTTTTATCATGTTTGTAGCTGCGATGTTGCAGCCGGGCTGGCAGTTTTTACGTCCCTCCGGTATCAACGGGCCGATGACACCGGGTTCGGTGGAGTTGAAAATGTTACCGAAAGGTAATAATAATACGTTCAATATCACCATCGACCTGCCGGAAGGCGCATCGCTGGAAGAGACGGATCGTGTGGCCAGAGAAGTTGCTGAGGTCGTACGAACACATCCGATGGTCACCGATTATGAAACCTTTGTCGGGCAAGCCGGTCCCATTGATTTTAATGGCATGTTGCGTGGTTCGGTGTTGCGCAAGGGCACCAATCTGGCCGATATTCGGGTCAATCTGGTGGATAAGCA
>CAYOTF010000033.1:9824-18995 GCA_964406805.1 uncultured Zetaproteobacteria bacterium
GTCGTCGTCGGCGGTGACGTTGGCATCCAGGATGTTGAAGCCGGTGCTGGCTGCACATGCGAAAACCAGTATCAAGCTGGTGGAAGATCCGCCGGGGCCGCCTGTGCGCGCTACTCTGTTGGCAGAGATTTACGGGCCGGATTATCACATGCAGCGCAAGATGGCCAAAGCCGTACGCCACACCTTTGAAAACACCTATGATGTTACCGACATCGATGATTCGGTGGGTGATGACCAGCAACAGCTGAATATCAATGTGAATAAAGAAAAAGCTGCGCAGTTAGGTGTGGCGACAGCGCAGGTTGAAATAGCTTTGCGTGATTTCCTGCACGGGTATGATTTTGGCGCGTTGCATATTCAAAATGAGCGGCATCAGGTCAAGCTGCATGTGCAATTACCAAAATCCATGCGCGCTCACGCCGAAGATTTGAATCGGATTTATGTCAGTGGAAGCCACGGTCCGGTTGCCCTGTCTGCGTTTGCAACGGTGGAGAGTACGGTGGCAGACAAACCGATTTACACCAAAGACGGGCATCAGGTCACTTATGTGATGGCCGAGCCCAAGCAGGGCTCGCAGGTCTATTCGTTGCTCGGTATGGACGGCGAACTGGATGGGACAGAGGTATTGCCCGGCGCGACGTTGAAAACTGGCGGCATGCGGTTCACCAAAACCACGCCGCAGGATACGTATGGCTACCACTTGCTGTGGGACGGTGAGATGCGTTTGACGCTGGATGTGTTCCGTGATCTTGGTGCTGCTTTTATTGTTGCACTGCTGCTGATTTACCTGCTGATGGTGGCCTATTACGGGCAAATGATTCTGCCCATGCTGGTGATGGCACCAACGGCTTTAACCATGATCGGTATTTTTCCCGGTCACTGGATCACCAACCAACCGTTCACGGCCACCTCGATGATCGGCATGATCGCGCTGGCCGGAATCGTGGTGCGCAATTCCACGCTGCTGATCGATTTTATTCTCGATTACCGAAAACGTGGTTACGATGTGAAAACAGCCGTGCTGGAAGCAGGCGCTGTGCGCGCCCGTCCGATTTTGCTGACTGCGCTGGCTGTGATTGCTGGTACCTCGATCATGATCACCGATCCGGTCTTCGGCGGGCTGGGCGTATCCATGGCCTTCGGCACGCTGGCGGCGACGATTCTGACTTTGTTTGTCACCCCGCTGATGTATTACCTCTGGCAACGTGACAAGGCATGATATTCAAAGGCAAAAAGAACTTACCGCAGAGTACGCAGAGTTACGCAGAGGAAAAGCAAAAAAAGTAGTATTTGTTTGTACTAAATAATGGTTCGAGCGTCGTGGATATGCAATGGACTGTAGAAAAAACCATATTTATATATGGTTTACTCTGCGTCCTCTGCGGTGAAATATTGTAGATTTTAATAGGAGTTTAAATATGACGATTCAACGTATGATACGGATTATTGCAGGTAGTTTTATTCTGCTCAGCCTGTATCTCTCATATCGCTATAATGGCGTAAATTTAACAGAACCAACCTGGTTGTGGTTTACCGCTTTTATTGGTGCCAACCTGCTACAATCCGGCTTCACGCAGTGGTGCCTGATGGAGATTATCCTCTCCAAGCTGGGCTTTAAACACAGTTGTAATAACTGACCCGTTGACGGGTACAGGTTGTGCACTGCTTCCCTCCCTTCCCTGCAGTCGCGATCTGGATCTGTCTTATAAAAAAATAAAAAGGAGTAGTGATGCAACAGCTCATGCAAGAAAACGCATCGTATATTATCATGGCCTTGATTATAGCTTGGCTACTATGGAAACGATTGATTGCACCGAAACTATCTGGAGTAAAATCAATTTCAGCGACAGATTACCAACAGCTATGTAAAACATCCCATGTTCTGCTTGATGTGCGTCAGTCTGGGGAATGGGCGAAAGCGCACCCTGCACCGGCGATACACATGCCTTTGAGTGAAATAAGTCAACGCATGCAGGAACTGGATAAGCAGACCCCGATAGTGGTGATTTGTGCATCCGGTAATCGATCCGCCATGGCTGCGACCAAATTGGCTAACACTGGCTTTGATACAGTGTATAATTTTTCCGGTGGCATGGGCGCATGGCAAGCTGCTGGTTTGACTGTGAAGAGCGGAACCTGATAGCGGCAATAGATAGATGAGTATTACGCTTTGGCTCGCTGCCCCGATGATAGGGCTGGTATTGTCCCTGTTTGCCGCAGGCGGGGGCATGATTGCCGTACCGCTGCTCAGTTTTGGCATCGGCATGCCGCTCAAGCAGGCCATTGCCACAAGCCTGATTATTGTGGCCTGCGTCAGCCTGATCGCTCTGTTGCAAAAGAAGCGCTGGCGCTTGATCGAATGGCGGCTGCATCGTTTTTTTGCCATTGGCGGCATGATAGGTGGTTTTTTAGGGGCGAGTATTGGTTTGCAAATATCCGATCAGTTACAGGCCATTGTTTTTGCTGTTCTGGTGTTGGTTGTCGCATGGTGGATGCATAGCAACCGGATGAAGGAAATCACCTCAGATGCCAAAACAACACCGTGTGATTGTCGCTACTCGATGTTGGCCGGCTTGGGCACTGGTTTGGTGACCGGTTTACTCGGTGTTGGTGGAGGTTTTTTGATTGTACCGCTGTTATTGATGTTGGGCGTGGTCAATTATCAGTCTGCGATTGCGCATTCGCTGGTGCTGATTATCTCCAGTTCTTTGGTTGCGGCGCTGCGGTATGCCGAGAATCTGGATATCAGCTGGCAGCCAACCCTGCTTATCGTGGCGTTGGCAGCGGTGGGATCATGGTTGGGTAGTCTTATTGCCGATAGATATTCAGCAAAGCATTTGCAAAAGGCCTTTAGCCTGATGCTCACCGTCATGGCAGGATGGATGTTATGGAAAGCTTATAATGGGTTATAAAAGGAGAAAATATATGAAACGAATAATGATGATAGCGATGGTGATTATTACCATGCCTTTGGTGGGCACAGCCTGCGGACTATCTGAGAAAACTGCAGATGGTTATGAAAACACCAGCGTGTCCCATACGCATGAGCACTGGCTGCAAGGGGATCAATCAAAAATCCCGTTTATGCTGCTGGATGTGCGTACGCCTGAGGAATATGCCGCAGGGCATATCAACGGTGCGACATTGATTCCGGTGCAAGTGTTGGCGGAGCGTTTGAATGAAGTGCCGAAGGACAAACAAGTTTATATCTACTGCCATTCCGGTAAACGTTCAGCTCGTGCCTCGAAGTTGTTGGCAGAGAATGGATTTACCAATATAGAAAATATCGAAGGCGGCATAGTGGCATGGAAAGCAGCCGGTTATCCAGTCGTGAAATAATGAAACATATCGATGTAAATCAACTTTATCCAAAGTGGTTGATTGCCAAAGAAAAAGCTAAGGCTTGCACGATTATCGATGTGCGTGAAACAAATGAATACGCCCAAGGGCATGTGCCGGGGGCAATCTTGATTGTATTAAACACTGTGCCAGCCCACTGCGATAAGTTTCCTGATGAAGGTGATGTCTATGTGATTTGCCGCTCTGGAATGCGTTCATCACAAGCCATTGATTTTTTAGAACAACAGCATGGGCATCGCAATCTTATCAATGTCACCGGCGGTACAGTAGCCTGGATCGAAGCAAATTATCCAATAGAAGAAGGAGTATAAAATGGCAGATTATGGCATAAGAAGTGTTTGCTAAAAGAGGCGCGGCCATTGCTCGAGCAAGCGCTAAACAGCATTTGATATGAGCTTTATGCCGGTAGCGAGCGCGTGGCTGGACACGTTTCCTGAACTCAAAGGTAATCGAGATAAAGCATGGCGTGTGACAGCCAACAAGGCGATGCGTATGCAGGTGAAGCAGGGCAGTGTGCTGTTTCGTGATGGTGATGCGTGCAACGGTTATGTGTTGGTCGTCCATGGTGCGATCCGGGTTCAGAAGGTTGATCCACAGGGGCATGAAATTGTGCTCTATCGGGTAGAGGAAGGGCAGAGCTGTATGTTGACCACCACATGCCTGCTGGCAAAACAGAATTACCCGGCTGAAGGTATTGCGGAAAGCGATGTGGATCTGGTATTGTTGCCTCTGGATGCTTTTGATACAGCACTCAGTGAATCCCCCGCCTTCAGGCGTTTTGTCATGGCCAATATCGGGCATCGTATCTCCGATCTGATGCTGTTGCTGGAAGATGTCGCTTTTGGCCGCAAGGATGTGCGTCTGGCCAGTTTTTTACTGAGAAAAGCCCGGAAAAAAGGCGATGTGCTAAAGCTTACCCACAAACAACTGGCCGCTGAACTGGGCACTGCACGTGAGGTGGTCAGTCGGTTGATTAAGGACTTTGAACGCAAAGGGTTGGTGAATCTTGGCCGCAACAACATCACTATTTTACAGCCTGATTTGATTCGTGAGATTGCCAATCGTGATAAAGACGCATGATAGGTGACATTGTCACTGAAGTGTTTTCGTGCTGATCTTAGCATGAGTCCCTCATCAATTGATGAAGGAGGTTTGATATGAAAGCAAATGTAGGTGGTATGGATAGAATCGTTCGATTACTGGCAGGGCTAGCGTTGATTGCGCTTGGTGTGCTGGGTTCATTGGCTTCACCGTGGAATATAGTAGCGATGAGTGCTGGTGGTGTATTTGTACTGACATCAGTGATCAGTTTCTGTCCATTGTACACTGTTCTTGGCCTTAATTCCTGTCCGGTAAAATAATTTCTTTACTTATTATATTACCTAAAACTAAATGACAGGGGACGCTACCCTTTATTGATTACAAGAGCCTGATTAGATCGAAGTCCTACATGATAAGTTAAATTGCCTTATCGAGCTGAATGGGTCTGGGAAATCCACTGTCTTGCAAGCCATGGGTTTTCTTGCTCGTCTTGTGTGCGGGCGAATAGATGACTGGTTGGAAGAAAGGAACTGGAATAAAAGCGATTTAAACGCTGGCGCACCTGGTAACTTTTCAATCTCAAGAAAAGAATCGGGCTTATCCAGAGATTCGGTTGTGAACATATCCCAGTTGCTGACCTTGGATAAATCATTTTTATCCGAAAAAAAGGGGAAATTATCAGCAAAAAAACGAATGATTTTGAATGAAGGGTTAAGGCTTTCCTTGGCACTATAAATTGGACTTCATTATGTACGCTTCGTTGGTCTGAATGCCGGTAAAGTTGCGGGTTGGCGGCGCAAGCAACGCCCTTGTACTAGCGTAACAGGCGAATCTCGATATTCAGGTTGAGTTTCATCCACACTCTGTCAGCAGTTAAAACAGTAGATTTCTGGGCTATCGCCAGTCCCAGACATGTTCGATCGGCCAGTGAAAGTCCGAATTGTTTACTGCTTTCCCAAAGTTGGGCTGCGCACTCTGCATGTTCAATGGAAAAAGGAACTATTGTTAAGCCCAGCTCTTCAAGCAGGCTTCGTACTGTTTCAACATCCATGCCTCGTTGTGTGATTTTTTGAGCAACTTCGCTCCAGTTCACAGTGCCGATGCAAGCCTCCGCAATGACGCTCTGAACTGTTTCCCAGCCGGGCTCTTTATGCAGATAAGCCAACAATGCAGAAGCATCAAGGATTGCTTTCATGTCTGATTCTCGGATTGTGCTGCGGCTCTCCGTTCTGAGATGAGTTCATCTACAAGGCTGGTTTCTTTCGGAGTATGATTAAACATGTCCCACAAGCGGGATTCAATTGCCTCTCTGCGCTCCAAGACCACGCTATCACCTACCTGTCGCGCCACTAGGCGGTCACCCTGGGTGAGATTCAATGCCTTGCGAATGGCTGCTGGAATGACCAAACGTCCTTGCGCACCAAGTTGCACTTCGTTGGATATGATAGAATGCGCCATATAAGACTCCTTGTGCCACTATGAATAATTATGGCACATAATAACACATTGTGCCATAATGAATAAAGATTACCATTTTTATGGTATGTAAATGGCGCGTGAATAAGGGGAATGAGTTATCCAAAAATAGATCGCTACTGTCGAGAAGGGTTTGTTGGTTTCAGATACTGAGAAAGGTCCTGTGCGGCTTGGTTTTCCATTGCATGCTCTCGAGCACTGGATTCCCGGGCTATATTTTCGGCCATGAACGCAGTTGAGATTGAGGAGGCCATATCGCAGTTGGCTGAGCAGGAGTTTGATCCTGGATATTGATCGACTGGCGGAGGAAAAGGGATTCACTCTGACTCTGGCCATGGATGAATTTCAGCAAATTGCCATGCTGCAGTCGCTTGCCCTGAACCCGATTCAAAGCCCCTATAGCCAGGCGTATTTAAGCCGGATCAATCTTTCCAATGGTAGCATGCAACGCGTCATTCCGTTTTTATTCGATCATGATCTGATCTATGTGGATGAAAGCAAGCGCTACCGCCTGATTGATCCGTGCCTTGAGCAATACCTGATCTCGCTGTCCATCTGATTGAGTCTGCTTACCCTCGAAAAAATGGAGCAGTAAATACAACCGTTGATTGGCGAATCCAAGACCATTAAAATACCATATTAATCAAAAATAAACTTGTGTATACACCTATGCTCCATAAGGTTTGCGCGGGTTACAGAACCTTGTTAAATTGCTCGCCGTTATCAGCCTGCATTATTCATGCATCATGCGAGTAGATATAAGGAGCGGGGAATGCGCCAGTTTATTGCACTTTGTTTGGGGGTGATCTGTGTGCCGTTGATCAGCTACAGCGGTTCGACTTGGGCTTCTGAAGCATCTACCCCGATCATTGCAGCTGATAACCCTTACCTTGGTATGTCGCTTGAGGACTTGATGCAAGTTCAGGTGTCGGTTGCTTCGAAAAAACCACAGACCTTGCAGGATACCGCTGCTGCGGTATTTGTCTTGAATCATGAAGATATTCGACGTTCCGGTGCCACGAGTATCCCTGAAGTGCTGCGATTGGTGCCCGGAGTGCAAGTGGCAAGGCTATATGGTCACGCTTGGGCAATTACCTCGCGTGGTTTTATCTCAACGTTTTCCAATAAATTATTGGTATTAATCGATGGGCGCAGCGTATTTTCACCACTGTTTTCTGGTGTTTACTGGGATATTCAGAATGTCATGCTGGAAGATGTTGATCGTATAGAGGTGGTTCGCGGCTCAGGCGGAGCGACCTGGGGTGCGAATGCCGTCAATGGTGTGATCAATATTATCACTAAATCCGCGCATGCAACCCAAGGTGGCTTGCTAGTGGCTGGCGGCGGTAATGATGAAAAGGGCTTTGGCGCGGGTCGTTATGGTTTTGCTTTGGGTGAGAATGGTGCTGCGCGTATTTATGCCAAGGGATTTTCACGCAAGGATGCCAATAGTCGTAACCCAGGCGCTGTGCCCAATTGGAAGGAACAGCGGGGTGGCTTCCGCGCTGACTGGGACTGGGGTAAACAACAAGCGATGCTGGATGGCGCGATATACAGCGGCAGCGAGAGTGCGGTCAGCACGATTTTTCAGCCAAACTTCAACAACCCTGTCGTGACCTATGCTGCCAAAACCAGCGGCGGGCATTTACTCGGCCGCTGGCAGGATGATGGTCTTTCACTACAGGTTTATGTGGATCGCACGAAGCGTGAACGGCTGACCTTTTCCGAATCTCGGAACACGATGGATATTGAGGCAAAATATCGTTTTTCACCGTTCAAGAATCATGATATACAACTAGGTCTCGGTTACCGTCGCACCCATGATAATATCCCGGGAACCTTCGGATTATCATTCACCCCTATCAGCCGTACGGATTATTTATATTCATCCTTTATACAGGATCAAATGAGTCTGAGTCGTGATGTTGATCTGACACTTGGTGCAAAATTTGAACATAACGATTATTCTGGCCTTGAATGGGCACCCACTGCGCGTCTGATGTGGCGCGCTAGCGAAAATCACCGTATTTGGGCGGCTTACTCTCGGGCATATGTGCCTCCATCGCGAGCGGACAGATCGTTGCAGGAGAAGTTTGTCAATTCTCCGGGGTTTCAGATGGGGCTGGTGCCGAGTCCAAACATGCAAACAACACACATGACCGCTTATGAGTTGGGCTACCGTGGCAATTTTGGCAGTCGTTGGTCTGTTGATGCCACGGTGTTTCTGAATGATTACAGACTCCTGCCAACGATCGAAACCCTGCCTTTTAAGGCTGGCTTTCTAGGTCTCCAGAGTGCCAACTTTTTGAATGCAAGAGCGTATGGCAGTGAATGGTCAGTGCGCACCCAGCTGACACCAGATTGGCGACTCACAGCCGCCTATACATGGTTACTTATTCATGGAACCCGAACTGGCGGTAATGATACGACGACGGTGACGGAGTTCGCAGCGCCACGCAACCAATGGTCACTTAATTCGGCATGGGATATGAGCGACACACTCACACTTGATGCCCAGTATTACTGGATGGGTCGCTTGGATTTGAAGCCAGTTATTAAAAGTTATCAGCGCCTTGACCTAAGACTAGGCTGGAAACCTGTGAACGGCATTGAAGCCAGTCTCACGGTGCAAAATGCATTGAATCACAAGCATGCCGAAGCCTGGAGAAAAAACATTTATGGGCGCAGCTTCTATGCGAAGATCGTTTGGACCTTTTAATATCCCGTCGGTTTAAACCGCGTCTCTTAGGCTATCGGCGATGTTGCCTCGCTGTAGTTTGTTGGCTGCTGCTCTTGATGCAGCCTAATATTGCAGCTGCGATGGGGCTGGAAAAACAGTATCAGGTAGAAGCTGCTATGCTTTACCAGTTGTTCAATTTCGTTACATGGCCGGATGTTGATCGGATTAGAACAAGTCATGACATTTGCATGACAAAGGGTTATCCGGGAAAAAACGCATTTGATGGGCTTAATGGCCTGTCTATTGACGGGGTTCCCGTATCCATTCGAGAATTAAGTGCAACATCTGGTGTTTTCGCATGTGATATGATTCTGATAAGTGAAGGCTTGAATAAGGAGCTACTCCATATGCTTGATCAACGGGATGCCAGACATGTGCTGACGATCAGTGATAACGAAAAAAACATGAAAACATATCAAAGCCTGATTGGTTTTTACAAGGAGCGCGGAAAGATTCGTTTAAGTGTGCGGTTGGAGGCGATCAAAAAAGCAGGTTTCAGGATTAAGCCACAACTGCTTCGCCTGATGCGCGTTGAGAGGGAAAACCCATGAAGC
>CAYOTF010000034.1:0-5745 GCA_964406805.1 uncultured Zetaproteobacteria bacterium
ACGCGGGCAGAAGATTATACCAAGCGTCTGGATTCCATGCGGAGGTCACTTTGACGTTGATGCCAAAGAAGAGGATCTGCGTGAATTAAACGCGCGTATTGAAGACCCTTCGCTTTGGGATGATGCAGAGCAGGCGCAGCGTTTGATGCAGGAGCGGGCACGGGTTGAAAAAGTGTTGGTGGACTATAAACGCGCTATGAATGAACTCGAAGATGCCACGATGTTGTTTGAAATGGGTGCGGAGGAAAACGATAGCGAATCTCAAATCGAAGCAGTCGATGGCATTGATGTGGTGCAGGGGCAGATCGAAGCCCTGGAGCTGGCACAAATGCTCGGTGGTGAAACCGATATAGAATCAGCTTTTTTGGACATTAATGCAGGTTCTGGTGGCACAGAGGCGCAGGATTGGGCAGAAATGCTATTGCGCATGTATTTGCGCTGGGCAGAACGTAAAGGCTTTAAAACGGAATTGATGGAATGTACGGCCGGTGAAGAAGCCGGTATTAAATCGGTGACGGTATCGATTAAAGGCGAATATGCTTATGGTTTTTTGAAGGCTGAAATTGGTGTGCATCGTCTGGTGCGTAAATCACCATTCGATTCGGGTAATCGTCGCCATACTTCATTTTCTTCCGTGTTTGCATTCCCTGATATTGATCGTGAAATCGATATTGATATTGACCCTGCCGATGTGCGCACCGACACCTATCGTGCTTCCGGTTCCGGTGGCCAGCATATCAATAAAACGGACTCGGCTGTACGTTTGACGCATATTCCAACCAATGTCGTGGTGCAGTGTCAAAATGACCGCTCGCAGCATAAAAACCGTGAAGCATGTTGGAAAATGCTCAAAGCGCGTTTGTATGAACTGGAAATTGAAAAACAACAATCGGAAAAGCAGGCCATGGAAGATAATAAAACCGACATTGGCTGGGGTCATCAGATTCGCTCCTATGTGTTGGATCAGTCGCGCATCAAGGATTTGCGTACCGGCATGGAAACCAGCAATACGCAGGGCTTTTTGGATGGTGATATTGACCCCTTCATTCGGGCGCACTTGATGGGCATCAAGCGCGGCGTGAATGATGATGATTAAGGTATAATATGAAGACTATTCATTTTCCATATATTGCATTAGGCGTTGGTATCGTATTTCTGCTCATGGTAAGTGTGGGGCGACAAGCAGGCACTGATGGAGCCTCAGCCTTGCCCTTACTCACCTTGCTGGTGATCAGTGAATTTGCATTTTTTGCCACAGGTATTGCAGCATATATTGGTTTCAAACATATTCGAGCCACTGATTTTCAATTGTTTTATGCTTTTGTTTCCTTGTTGTGTGGGCTATTATCTATTCGCTTTATGCTGCTCGGAATTGATCTCTGGCCGCTGTAAGGCTGATAGTTCTAATAGATCCAATAGTTCTAATGGTTTCTTAATCTTAATGCAGGCATAATGCGCGACCGGTAATTTCCGCAGGTGTACATCATGACTACAAACGACAATACTCAACCCGAATCTCAAGCTCAACCCCAGGCTTCATTCGAGGATCTCAATCTTATCGCTCCGCTGCTGCAAAGTGTGCAGGGCTTAGGCTATGAAACGCCGTCTCCTATTCAGACGGAAACCATTCCCTTGCTGCTTGAAGGTAGGGATGTGATTGGCCAGGCGCAAACAGGAACCGGTAAAACGGCGGCCTTTGCTTTGCCTCTTTTATCCAATCTCGATATGAATCAAAAAACACCGCAGGTGTTGGTCTTGGCTCCAACCCGCGAACTGGCGATTCAGGTGGCTGAAGCATTTCAGACTTATGCGCGTCATCTGAAAGGCTTTCATGTGCTGCCGATTTATGGTGGTCAGAGTTATGATATTCAGCTGCGCCAGCTCAAACGTGGTGTGCATGTGGTGGTAGGTACACCTGGGCGTGTGATGGATCATATGCGCCGCAAGACCTTGAACCTGACCGGTTTGAAAGCACTCGTACTCGATGAAGCCGATGAAATGTTGCGTATGGGCTTTATCGATGATGTGAAGTGGGTGCTGGAACAAACGCCGGATAATCGCCAAATCGCTCTCTTTTCTGCCACCATGCCATCGGTGATTCGCCGCATTGCCGAACAGCATTTGAACAATCCAGCCCACGTCACCATCAAAGTGAAAGAAGCTACGGCTGAAACGATTCGCCAGCGTTATTGGATGGTTAGCGGGCGCAATAAACTTGATGCTTTAACTCGTATTTTAGAAGCTGAAGCCTTTGATGCGGTGATTATTTTTGTACGCACCAAAACAGCTACGGAAGATTTGGCCGAGAAACTTGCAGCACGCGGTTATTCTGCCACAGCACTGAATGGCGATATTGCCCAGAAGCAACGTGAGAATACGGTCAATCGTTTAAAGAAAGGCCATCTGGATATTATCGTGGCTACCGATGTGGCTGCGCGTGGCCTGGATGTGCAGCGTGTTTCGCATGTCATCAATTACGATGTGCCGCACGATACCGAATCGTATATTCACCGTATTGGTCGTACTGGTCGTGCAGGGCGCGAAGGTGATGCGATTCTGTTCATCTCGCCGCGTGAAAAACGCATGTTGTACTCTATTGAGCGGGCAACGAAAAAGACTATTGAAAAATTCGAAATGCCCACCACCGACAGCATCAATGATAAACGTATTGCCGAGTATAAAGATCGCATTACCGAAACCCTGGAATCCGGTGAGGGTTTGGAGCTGTTCACTAAAATTGTAGAAGAATACCGTCAGGAACATGATGTGCCGGCCAATGAAATTGCAGCAGCGTTGGCCAAGTTGGTACAGGGTGATCAACCGTTATTGCTTAAAGATCAACCGCAGCAGCGGGAACGTGCGGAACGCCCTGAGCGTCCACAACGGTTAGATCGCTCACAACAATCAGATCGTCCACAAAGATCTGACCGTAACCCACGCTTTGATGCGCCAGAAGATAAACGCCGTAGCACTCGCAACCCCGGCCAGAATCAATATCAGGATGATGATAACAAGCCTAGACGTGAATCGCATCGCGGATCGAAGCTGGAACAGGGCATGGAGCGTTTCCGTCTCGACGTAGGCGAAGTGCACGGTGTGAAACCGGGCAATATCGTCGGTGCAATTGCCAATGAAATCGGCTTAGAAAGTGAATTTATTGGCCGTGTCCAGATTATGGATGATTACAGCGTGGTTGATTTACCCGATGGTATGCCGAAAGCTATTTTCAGTGATTTGAAAAAGATTCAGGTTTGTGGCCAGCGCCTCAATGCCACCTTGATGGATAGTGAAGCCAGACCAGAACGCAAGCCGCATAAGCAGTTCAAACCCGGTCGTGGTGGTGGCGATCGTCGCCCAAGCCGTACGGGTGCAGGTGATCGTGGTCGTTCGGACAATGCCGGCGGCAGAAAACCGCCGCGTCGCCACAAGAAGTAAGCGACAGCCGTAAGAAATAACACCTATTCGAGTCTCGGAAGTGCGGCTTTAGCCGCGCACTGCTGTGCTTATCTGCATATTGAAGGTGACCGCTACGGTGTTCGCCTGATTCAATCACTGCTTATTTTCGCTGGAATTGTAACTTCTGATGATATTCTTCCGGATCTTTGCTTTGCACCATCGCACCGTCGCGTGGAAATAAGGCATCATAGAGACGTGATACCCAAAAGCGCAATGCAGCCAATCGCAGTAGCAGGGGCAGGGCTTTGACTTCATCATCCTGCAATGGGCGGACAGATTGATAGCCGGCCAGGAAGGCATCAATGCGTGCTTCATCTGTACTCCCGAGCAAGATCGCCTGAGCATTGAGGGCAATGGCAATATCCATCGCAAAGGGAGCGCTGTGAGCATAATAAAAATCAATCAGTCCGGATACCTGATCACCTTCAAATAAAATATTATCAACAAACAAGTCGCCGTGAATGATGCCGGTTGGCAAACTATCCCACGAACAGCTTTGTTGGAAATTCAATTCATCAGACAACAACTTGGCTGCTTGTTCACCATAATGTTCCCATGTTTTTTGCATCACCAAATCAATGTGTTGTTTAAGCCAGTCGCTGTCGGTCGGGTTATTTCGTTGTATAGGGAAATCAGTACCTGCCAGATGCAATTGCGCCATGCTTTGACCGGATGATGTCAATTGCGTTTCATTCAGTTCATCCAGCGTTTTGCCTGTCAAACAGGATACAATACAACCTTGCTTGCCTGAAATCTCAAACAACAAACTATCATTATGACGTATCATAACATCCGGACAAGCCAGACCATGGTTAGCCAAATGTTTCATTAACTGCATAAAATAAGGTAATTCATCAGCCTTTAAACGTTCAAATACGGTGAGCACATAACGCTTGCCAAGGCTGGTGTTGATAAAGAAATTACTGTTTTCAATGCCGGCTGCAATGCCTTCAAAGGATGTGAGCGAGCCAATCGAATAATCGGCTAAGATAGTGCTGATTTCAGCTTGGGTGAGTTCAGTATAAACAGACATGCGCCAATCCTAACAACTCAAAAAAAAAAGCCCACGGACTTATCGTCCATGGGCTTGAGATCTTGCTTTAAAAGCTTACTGAATATCGTTGTTGGGAATGACTAACATTTCCACACGGCGATTCAACTGACGACCTGCTTCGGTATCGTTGGAGGCGCGCGGTTGCGATTCGCCACGGCCTTCAACTTGAATCCTGTTTGAAGCCATGCCGCGATCCATCAAATACCATTTAACGGCCTGAGCACGTTGTTCGGAGAGTTGCTGGTTGTACTGGCTTGAACCCCGGCTATCGGTGTGGCCGGTGATTTTAATGGTGGTGCGTGGATAGCGACTTAAAATATCTGCGACTTTATTCAATGTATTGTGGAAAGCCGGTGTTAATTGCGATGAGTTGTAAGCAAAAGAGACTTCGCTATTCATGGTGATTTTCAGATTTTCATTTTGCAGACGCTCGATTTCAATCTGGTTTCTGCGCTGTTCATCCGCCAAAGCGCGTTTGAATTCAGCTTCCTGTTTATCCATGTAAATACCGGTGCCTGCACCGAGTACGCCACCTGCTGCACCGCCAATTAAAGCACCGCGCAACGCACCGCCGGAATGATCGTTTTGAAAGCCGATCACAGCCCCTGCAAGTGCGCCGATACCCGCGCCAATGGCCGCATTCTGTTTGGTGTATCTATTGGGATCGTTCGGGTTACTGGCGCAACTGGTCAATGCCAATCCTGCTGCTACGATCATAAACATCATTCGTTTCATGTTATTATCTCCGTGATTTCTTTCGTTGCTATGTTTGCACAAGTCATTGCAGCCTGAGCCTAGCTATCCGAAACGATAAACCCAAGTGGAATATATCCCCCAAGGCCCGACATTGACATTCAGCCCTATCCGCAACCCTTAGATTCATCTGGCATTCCAAAAAATCACTCATTCACTCTTATTTCATTCATTCTGGTTTTGCGATTGGGTTAGTTTTTATTCAGACTGCCCAAATGGATGACTCAATGTTTCGCTTAATTATTTTTCTCACCATTTTATCGATGATGGCGCTGGCTGAATGGCTGGCTCCCCGGCGTGTTTTAACACTCGGACGCAAACGCTGGCCGGCTAATCTGGCCATCGTTATGCTTGATGCCTTGTTTGTACGTGTTCTGCTACCTGCAGGAGCTATAGGGGCGGCCTTGTGGGCGCAGGATGCCCATTTCGGACTGTTCCACTGGTTGAATGGATCGAATGGGTCGGGTGGTTTAAGCGTTGCC
>CAYOTF010000034.1:5758-18992 GCA_964406805.1 uncultured Zetaproteobacteria bacterium
ATCCTGCTGGATTTGGCGATTTACGGGCAACATATATTATTTCATGCCGTGCCTTTGTTATGGCGTTTGCATTTGGTACATCATGCTGATCGTGATATCGACGTGACCACGGGGCTGCGTTTTCATCCCATTGAAATTTTACTCTCGATGGCCATTAAACTCAGTGCTGTTGTATTGCTCGGCGCACCTGTATTGGCCGTCATTATTTTTGAAGTGGTGCTCAATGGTATGGCGATGTTCAATCACGCCAATGTGCGCTTGCCTGCGAAACTCGATGCCTGGCTGCGTTTGTTGGTGATTACACCGGACGTACATCGTATTCATCATTCCATTATAAAACAGGAAACAAACAGTAATTATGGCTTTAATTTATCCATCTGGGATCGTCTGTTTGGCACCTATCGGGCTCAGCCGCGAGATGGGCATGATGGAATGATCATTGGTTTGGAGCATCTGCAAGATGCACCGACCCATCGTTTCATGTTTATGCTGCGCTTGCCGTTTGGCAGTCATATCGGCCAGTATCCGATATTCAAGGGAAATAACGGTAAAGGGAACAATGGTAGGGGGGAAGGGCATGTGCGATGAAAAGGTGAATCGCTGCGAATGTGTGCATAAAACATTTGAGCAATTAAAAGTCTATGGGGATTTTGATGCAGCACAAGCTGTCACCGGTTGCGGCACAGAATGCGAAGGCTGCACACCGTATGTCAAATTGATGTTTGCCTGTGGCGAAACCGAATTTGATATTGAAGATCCGCGTTTAAGCGATTATGAATAATAAGATAGATGTGCATAGCTCGCATGTATTGATTTCCGCTGCAGCTTTTGTGCTCGTGGTTGCCGGCATGCAAGCCGCAGCGACCTTGTTGGTGCCTTTTTTATTGGCTGCATTCATCGCGATTATTTGTCTACCGATATTAAACGCTTTAACCGCTCGGCATATACCGGCATCTCTCGCCGTACTCATGATTACCTTATTGATTGTCTTGATCGGGTTATTGTTGGCTGCATTTGTCGGATCATCATTATCTGATTTTTCGCAAAATTTACCGCTGTATCAGCAACGCCTAAAACTATTAACGGCCGAATCGTTGCACTGGTTGGCAACGATGGGCATCAATATCTCGTCACAATCAATGCTCGATACACTCGATCCATCGGCTGCGATGGGCATGGCGGGCAAGTTATTGTCGGGGCTTGGTAATGCTCTGGCCAATACCTTTTTGATTGTGCTTACGGTTATTTTTTTATTGATCGAGGCTACGGCATTACCGCACAAGTGGGCGGCGATGGGCAATGATGCACCATCTGCACGTCATTTTGAGACATTTGTAGCCAGTGTAAGTTCGTACTTTTCCATCAAGACATGGGTTAGTTTGGCAACCGGTGTGTTTATTGCTATCTGGCTGGCCGTCATTGGAGTGGATTACCCCTTGTTATGGGGGCTGGTGGCCTTTTTGTTTAACTTTGTGCCGAATATTGGCTCTATTATTGCAGCCGTGCCGGCGATTTTACTGGCCTTGGTGCAGCTCGGTGGCGGTGATGCATTGCTTGCTGGTTTGGGCTATTTGATTGCCAATGTGATCATGGGTAATGTGATTGAGCCGAAGTTTATGGGACGTGGTGTTGGCCTTTCAACCTTGGTGGTGTTTTTATCCTTGGTGTTCTGGGGTTGGATTTTAGGGCCGGTTGGCATGTTGCTGTCCGTACCTTTAACCATGATTGTAAAACTGGCGTTGGAATCGAAACAGGAGACCCAATGGTTGGCGATATTGCTGGGGCCAGATATTGATGCCAAGCAAAAAACGACAAAGTGACAAACTTTGACAAAAGTCATTCTGTTTCTAAGCTGACATTATGAATATAAATGGCACAACCGCGACGTATGGCATTATCGGATGGCCGGTAGAACATTCGTTATCGCCGGTCTTTCAAAACCGGTTTATTCAAACGGGCAATATCAATGCGGTGTATGTGCCGTTTGCGGTGGCACCTGAATTGCTCAAGCAGGCCATGCAAGGCTTGTATGCTCTCGGGGTGGAAGGATTTAATGTCACCGTGCCACACAAAGAATCTGTTTTTGCCATGCTCGATGCCGATGGCGATGCCAAGAAAATCGGCGCAGTCAATACGGTGCGACGAACGGCGGATGGTTGGCAGGCAACCAATACCGATTGGCGCGGTTTTAAAGCTGTTGTTGAAGGTTTGAATGCTGATGTATCGGGTAAGAGCGCATTATTATTTGGTGCCGGGGGTACTGCGCGCGCAGTGCTTCGTGCGCTAGCTGATCTTAAGCTTGGTAAGGTGTGGATATGTAACAGAAATCCTGATCGTTTGAATGCATTGTTAACGGTGGCTAAAGAGACCTATCCAGACTTGGACATCCAGCCTTTATCGTGGCAGCAGGATGATGTGAGTGCCGTTTGTCAGCAGGCTGCATTGCTGATCAATACCACCAGCATTGGTTTGAAGGCAGATCAACGTTTTCCATTTGTATTATCCGGTGCTGGCATTGCCATGGATGCGGTGTATCGGCCGGATGGAAAAACTGCTTTTGTTGAAGCGGCGCTATCCGCTGGACGTTTGGCGGTTGATGGTTTGCCGATGTTGATTGCGCAGGGAGCGGTGGCTTTTGCATGGTGGCATGATTGTGAACTGCCGAACTTCGCTCAGGCCTTGCATCAAATGCAGCTTGATTTGAGCCGTGATAATGTGGCAATGCCCGGTTGGGAGCAGTTCTAATGCACACTACTCGCCTCGGTGACTTTTTACTCAAACAACGGCGTATTACACGTGAACAGTTGGATTTATTGTTGCGTGAATCCAAACTGCATGGTGATACGCTGACTGCACAATTGGTCAGGCAAAATATATTTGATGAACATGAGCTGGTGAGCTTTCTGGCGCGCTCATTTGGTTGTCCGGTGATTGATCTGGATAAGATCGAAGTGGACAACAGTATCAGCATTATTCCGGCAGATATTCTGCGCAAAAATCTCGTCTTACCGCTGAAGAAGACTGGCAAAGTGCTTAAGATGGCGGTGATTGATCCGTACAATATCAATGCGCTCGATGAGCTCACATTTATCTCAGGCTGTAAAATTGAGGTATTTATTGCATCGGAGAGTCAGCTGAACAAAAAGCTCGATGAGTTCAATGATGATGAAACGCATCTGGCTCAGGTGATGGCTGAACTCGGTGCCATTGACATTGAAGTCGTGGATACGAGTGCGGAGGATATTGATGAATATTCTCTGAGCGCAGAAATTGAAGCGGCACCGGTGGTGAAACTGGTCAATCTTATCTTGATGGATGCCATTAAACGTGGGGCATCGGATATTCATCTGGAACCGTATGAAAAAATATTGCGTGTACGTTATCGTATTGATGGTGTGCTGCATGAAATTATGCGTCCCAACATGAGCATGCGCGAAGCGATTGTGTCGCGATTAAAGATATTGGCCAGGCTCGATATTTCCGAACGACGCTTGCCGCAGGATGGACGCATCAAGTTGCGTTTATCGCGCGCCAAAACGGTTGATTTCCGAGTCTCTGTTCTGCCGACTCTGTTTGGTGAAAAGGTCGTGATGCGTTTGCTTGATCCATCGAGCCTGCAACTGGATATGACCAAGCTGGGTTACGATGCGCAATCACTTCAGTGGCTCAAAGAAGCCATTCACCAGCCCTATGGCATGGTGCTGGTGACAGGCCCTACGGGATCCGGGAAAACGGTGAGCCTGTATTCGGCCGTATCGGAGTTGAACCAGCCAGGTGTAAATATCTCAACGGCTGAAGATCCGGTTGAGTTTAATTTCATGGGAATCAATCAGGTCAATGTAAATACTGATATTGGTCTGGATTTCCCTGCCGCATTGCGTTCGTTTATGCGTCAGGATCCTGATGTGATTTTAATTGGTGAAATCCGTGATTATGAAACAGCTGCGATTGGTATCAAAGCCGCTTTGACCGGACACATGGTGCTGGCAACCTTGCATACCAATGATGCGCCTTCAACCATGACCCGTTTGGTGAATATGGGCATCGAATCGTTTTTGGTCGGTTCGGCGATTAATCTGATCTCGGCACAACGTCTAGCACGCTGCATTTGTCTGGACTGCAAAATAGCGGTGGATATTCCTCGCGCGGCTCTGATAGATGCCGGCGTAGCGGAGGACGATGTGGCTAACTTCGCCCCTATGATTGGTAAGGGCTGCCAAACTTGCAATGGCACCGGTTGCAAAGGGCGTACCGGTATTTATCAGGTGATGCCGGTATTTGATGAAATTCGTGAAGCTGTTTATGCCGGTGAAAATTCCGATACCATCACGGCCATTGCTGTCAGCAAGGGCGTGAAAACACTGCGTATGGCAGCCCTGGAAAAAGTACACAACGGCGATATTTCATTGGAAGAATGTTTGCGGGTGACGGTGGAGCGATGATGATAACACTAACATTCCATAACGATAGAATGATATGACGAGATGGTGATCAACTGATGGCAATATTTATTTGGACAGCAAAAAACAAACAGGGCGTGACGCAAGCAGGAGAGATGGAAACCACCAATCGTGAAATCGCCACGGCTATTTTACGACGTAAAGGTTTAGTCGCTATCAAGGTGAAGAAAAAGCCGATTGAAATCGTCTTGTTTCCAGAGAAAGTCGATGATAAAGATATTTCTGTTTTTTTCCGTCAATTGTCCACCATGATCAATGCTGGCCTGCCGTTGGTGCAATGTTTTGAATTGGCTGAACGCGGTGCAGAAAAAAAGGCCATGATCAAATTACTCAAAGATGTGCGTCTCAATTTGGAAGGCGGTAATCCACTCGGCGAAACGATGCGCAAGTTTCCGGATGAATTTGATCGTTTAACCTGTGCGCTGGTCGAGGCTGGGGAGCAGGGTGGTATCCTTGATACGATCTTGCTGCGCTTGTGTGTGTACAAAGAGAAAGCTCTGAGTCTGAAAGCTAAAATCAAATCGGCCATGGTTTATCCGGTCGCGATTCTGGTGGTTTCATTCATCGTGACCTCCATTCTGATGATTTTTGTGATTCCGATTTTTAGTGAAATGTTCGCAGATTTTGGTGCTGAATTACCGCTACCCACTCAGATTGCCATGTCGATTTCCGATGTGTTTGTGGAGTTCTGGTATTTGATTGTGGCCGTTCCGATTGCCTTGGTGGCTGGCATTAAAGCGTTGTACAATACACCCAATGGGCGTTACCAATTGGATAAACTATTACTTTCCTTACCTGTTTTAGGCGATGTGTTGCGCAAAGCTTCGGTAGCTCGTTTTTGTCGTACCTTTTCAACCCTGACTGCTGCCGGTGTACCGATTCTCGAAGCACTCGATACGGTGGCTGAAACAGCCGGCAATGTGGTCATTGAAAAAGTTATTCTTTCATCCAAAGATTCCATTTCTCAAGGGCAAACACTGACTGCGCCGCTGGAAGAGAGTAAAATATTTCCGTTAATGGTGACTCAAATGATTTCTATCGGCGAGCAAACCGGTAGTCTGGAAGATATGCTGGGTAAAATTGCCGATTTTTATGAAGAGGAAGTCGATACTGCGGTGAACAATATGCAGCAATTGATGGAGCCGGTAATCATGGCTTTTCTGGGGGTGGTGATTGGTGGTCTGGTTATTTCCATGTATCTGCCAATCTTCCAGATGGCATCCATCGTTTAATTGTTATTAGCCATATAAATCATTACCGATGCTAGATCATTGCCCACACTAGGCCTGTCATGCGCATAATTCTTTATCGCACGCTTGCTGCGATTGCTATTGGTTTGTTGTTGCTGGGCTGGTTTTATCCCATGTCCACAGCTACGCAACAGGCTTTGATTCTGGTGGTGGGTTTTGGCAGTGCCTTGTTGTTGTTGTTGCAAGTGGCATTGAGTTTGTCGCAACGTGTTGCGTTATTGTCACAATGGGTATTTCAATATGCCGCCGATAGCCTGCTTGTCAGTGTGTTGATTCTAGCTACCGGCGGTATTTTTAGTCCATTTTCATTCCTGCTTGGTGTGGTTGTGATTGCATCCGGTATCCATGCGCAAGCGTTGCTACCTTTATTGATCAGTACGGTAAGTTGCATTGGTTATCTTACCGCCATCTATACTGAGCTGTGGTTAAGCCACAGTGACGTTATGAACACAAACCAGGCTTTGCATGTGTTGTTGCAAGTTTCTGCGTTGTTGTTGGTGGGTGGGGTGATGGCCTTTATTGCCCGTCGCCATGCCAGTTTGAGTGCCAGCAGCGATATGGCAGTGCGTCAGCATCGGAAGTTGAAAGATTTGCATGATAAAATCATGAGCGAAATGCGTGAAGGCGTGATTCTGTTAAATCAACAGCTGCATCTGATTGATATGAATGAAGCAGCCAGGATCATGTTAAAGCGTGAGTCCTTGGCATCGTTGCTGCATTTTTCGCCATTGGCTCATTTTTTTCAACAGGCGCTTGCACACGACTCCGTAAGTACAGCATTTCAATGTGAGTATGACTGCCATGATCAAGTGCTATTGCTGGCAGTACGCCGTTTAAGTCTAGAAAGTGATATGGTTTGGTTGCTTACCGTCGTTGATGTCAGTCAAGTCCGGCAGCTCGAAGAACAATTAATACAGCAGGAAAAGATGGCGGCTCTGGGGCAAATGGCTGCCATGTTGGCGCATGAAATTCGTAATCCGATTCAGACTATGGCGCAGGGTTTGGAGATTATGTCCAAGAGCCCAGCCAATGCGTTAGAAATGCAACATATCTTCCATGAAGAAGCTCTACGCTTGAATCGACTGGTCAATGTGATGCTGCAATATTCCAAGCCCTTGCATGCGGAGCCGGCATTTACATTTATGCCGGAAGTGATCAAGGCATCATTGCAACATGTCGATAGCAGTCAGCGCCAGCATGTAGAATGGCAATGTTCGGTGGATGCATTGTTTCTCGACGCGGATCATTTTCGTCTGGTGTTGGATAATCTGTTATCCAATGCCTTGCTTAATCGCGCCGACGATAGCAATCAGGTGTTAATCGATTTGGCTGCTGATCACAATCATTGGAAACTGCGTGTATGCAATCCAGGTGAAATCCCGCTGGATGTGCGTGAGAAACTATTTGAGCCCTTTGTCAGCGGTCGCTCGGCAGGCATTGGTTTAGGTTTGGCCACAGTGCAGCAGGTGTGCATGGTCAATGGTTGGCAGGTTGAGGTCGCTACAGCGACCGGAGAAGTGTGTTTCAGCGTAAGCGGAGCAATCAGCAGTCACGACAAACGCAATGAAGATGTCTCTGAAAAGTTGTTCACGGAAGAAAAAATCACCGCACAACAACATCTGGAGGTTGAGCATGGCTGATATTTTATTGGTCGAAGATGAGGCCAACGCACGCAAGGTTCTGTGTTTAGGTTTGGAAATACAAGGCCATCAAGTATGCGCGTGCGGTTCATCAATGGAAGCTGAAAAGCTTTTAAAACAACAGCGCTTTGATGTTGTGCTGACTGATCTGCGTATGCAGGGCCGCGATGCAGGGCTCGATGTGATCCGTGCATGTCGCCAGATTCAACCGCATAGCAAGGTATTGTTACTCACCGCGTATGCCAGTACAGACACCGCCGTGATGGCTATGAAAGAAGGAGCGTTCGATTATTTAACCAAGCCGGTATCGGTTGAGGAACTGGCTTCGGCTGTGGAGCGGGCACTCGCGGATGCGATAGAGCAATCTATAGATCCTTCGGTGAACAAATCCAGAGCCGCAGCGTCACAGGAAAAAAATCCAGATACAAAAATATTGATTGGCGATTCATTATTGATGCAGCGTGTGCGCGAGCGTTTGCAACGTGCGGCACGATCGGAATTTACCGTGTTAATTTCAGGTGAGTCCGGCACGGGTAAAGAACTGGCAGCTCGTTTTGTACATGCCCATTCATCGCGAGCCAAGGCTGTGTTTGTGCCGGTGCATTGCGGGGCGATTCCGGAAGGATTGTTTGAATCGGAGTTGTTCGGTCATCGAAAAGGCTCGTTTACCGGCGCGGAGTTTGATCGTTTGGGGCTGATGGAATCCGCCGATGGCGGTACGCTGTTTTTGGATGAAGTGGGGGAGCTACCGGCTTCCGTGCAAGTCAAATTACTCCGGGCATTGCAGGAAAAACGCATTCGCCGGGTGGGTGATGATCAGGAACGCGATATGAATGTGCGCGTGATTGCTGCGACCAACCGTGATCTGCAGGCGGAAGTGCAGCAAGGCCAGTTCCGTGAAGACCTGTTTTTTCGACTCAATGTGGTGCCGGTACACATGCCGGCTCTACGTCAACGCAGCGAAGATATTCCTGTCTTGGCAAAACGCATCGTGCGCCAATACAGTGAGGGCAGGGCACATTTAAGTGAGGACTGCTTACCCTATTTAAGCAAGCTGCCGTTTATGGGCAATGTGCGCGAATTGGAGAATCTGATGCAGCGTATGCTGGCCTTATCCGATACGGCAGATTTGGATCTTGCGTTGCTGGATGAAATGTATGTCGGCTTGCAACAGCAACCATCTGTAA
Organism: uncultured Zetaproteobacteria bacterium; assembly: GCA_964406805.1. Classification (GTDB taxonomy): domain Bacteria; phylum Pseudomonadota; class Zetaproteobacteria; order Mariprofundales; family Mariprofundaceae; genus Mariprofundus. Next base: position 14,296 of record CAYOTF010000034.1, read on the forward strand.
CACTGACTGGTATGCAGGCTCAGGGAGACAATCTCGATACTCTGATGGCTACGATGGAGCAGCAATTGATTGATGAAGCGCTGGCTAAAACCGCTGGTAATATCACCAAGGCTGCGGCTGAGCTGGGGATCAGTTTTCGATCCTTGCGTTATCGCTTGAAAAAGCCGGCTCAAATGGATGATGAAAGCTGATGGATTTGATGGAGGCTGTTTAAGATGGGGGGTGATGTGCCGTTCGATGTACAACTGAGTTTATGGCTAGGCTTGCTGGGCTTGATGCTCGGTAGTTTTGCCAATGTCTGTGTGCACCGGATTCCGCGCGCCGAATCGATTGCTTTTCCTGGCAGTCATTGTCCGCATTGTGATCATGCCATTGCGCTGTATGATAATATTCCCTTATTTTCATGGTTGTGGCTGCGCGGCAAGTGTCGGCATTGCAGTCAGAGTATTGCATGGCGTTATCCATTGATGGAGTTGATCATGGGCTTGAGCTGGGCTGGCCTGGCGATGTATTATGGTTTTCAGGCTGAGTTACTGGTTGCGATCACTTTATTCTTTTTGCTCTGGGTACTCAGTGTGATTGATTTGGAAACGTTTTTATTGCCCAATGTTTTAACCTATCCCGGTATTGGCTTAGGATTGTTGTTTTCCTACTGGCTGGGAGGTGTGGAGGCAGGGCTCGATGCAGTGATTGGTGCGGTGGCGGGTTATGCGGTTTTTTGGCTGGTGGCACGCGTGTTTTTGCTGTTTACCGGCCGCGAAGGCATGGGACATGGCGATTTTAAGTTGCTGGCGATGCTGGGCGCTTTCATGGGCTGGCAGGCGCTACCCTTTATTATTCTTGCTTCATCGGTGGTGGGTACGGTAGTCGGCTTGATCTTTATCATGCTGGCACGGCGCGGCCTACGCACTGAAATACCATTTGGCCCCTATTTGGCCATGGCTGGCATGATTTGGTTTGTCTGGGGTTCTGCTATTCTGAATTGGTATATTCGCTTCGCTGGCTTTCAGCAGATATGAGTTTGCCGAAGGTTGGACTCACTGGCGGTATCGGCAGCGGCAAAAGCACGGTGGCAGCCATGTTTGCAGAGCTTGCCGATATTCCTGTGTTGGATCTGGACCGGCTTGGGCGTGATGTCGTCGAACCGGGATCGGTTGGATTAAGGAGCTTGATTGACACCTTTGGTGACAGGTTTTTGCAGGCTGATGGTCGTTTGAATCGATCCGCTCTGGCTGAACATTGTTTTTCCGATGCTGATGAAACAGCCCGCTTGAATGCTATCATGCACCCGTTGATTCAGCAGGCGGAAGCAACATGGTTGGCAGCGCAATCGAGCACAGCGCCCTATGCAATGGTCGAAGCCTCGGTTTTGTTGGAATCCGGTGGTGCCGCACGCATGGATACAGTGCTGGTTGTCTTGGCAGATGAAGCGTTGAGACGTGAGCGTGTAGTGGCTAGAGGCGATAGAGATCGTCAGCAATTTGAAGCGATTGTAGCTCGTCAATGCAGCGATGCAGAGCGCCGAAAATCCGCCGATTTAATGATTGAAAACAACAATGATTTGAATGCATTGCGATTATCTGTGTTGAAATCACATGAACTGTTGTTAAGGCGTTTTAAGTCGAGTATGTGCTGATGCATGAACAAGCTCTTGTTGCGTTGATGCCTTCTGCATATCCAGAGTTGGGTGGCGGGTTTGTGCTATGGGCATGAACGAATCCGAAACCCGGCAGCAGATTATCGATCAAAAACTGAAGCTGGCGGGTTGGAATGTATCTGATCCATCCCAGGTGATTCAGGAGCTGGATATTGTGCTGAAGAATGCAGATCAGCTTGTGTCCGAGCCTGCCCCGTCACCCTATTCAGGTCATCGCTTTGCTGATTATGCTCTGCTTCATCGAGGCAAGCCTGTTGCTGTTGTTGAGGCCAAGAGAGCTTCCAAGGATGCGGCTTTGGGTCGTGAGCAGGCCATTCAGTATGCCCGGAATCTTCAGGAGATTCATGGTGGATCATTACCGTTTATCTCTTATACCAATGGCCATGACATCTATTTTCAGGAGCTGGAGTTTTATCCGCCAGTTAAAGTGCATGGATTCCCTGGCCGGAGTGATCTGGAGTGGCTTGGGCAGCGCCGTGATAATCGCAGGCCGTTATCGACTGAGTTAATCAATAGCGATATTGCCGGTCGTGATTATCAGATTGCAGCCATCCGCTCTATTTTGGAGGGCATCGAAGCCAAGCGGCAACAGTTTTTACTGGTGATGGCAACGGGTACAGGCAAGACAAGAACGGCAGCTGCCCTGATGGATGTCTTGATGCGGACACGCTGGGCAAAACGTATTCTTGTCTTGGTGGATCGCATTGCGTTGCGCGATCAGGCGCTGGAAGCTTTTAAGGAGCATCTCCCTTCAGAACCGATCTGGCCGCAGGAAGGTGAAAAGAAATTTTCCACCGACCGGCGCATTTATGTAACCACGTATCCGACCATGCTTCATTTTATCGAGGCGGGTACAACGCCGGAGTCCCGTATTTCCCCATTTTTCTTTGATGTGGTCATTGCAGATGAGAGTCATCGCAGCATTTATAATATCTATAAATCCGTCATGGATTACTTCAACGCGATCAAGCTGGGATTGACTGCGACACCGCGCGATCACATTGATCATGATACCTTCAAAATATTCCAGTGTGATGCAGGCGATCCGACCTTTGCCTATTCCTACGAAGAGGCGGTGAATCATGAGCCGCCATATCTTTGCGATTTTGAGGTGCTGAAGGTGCGCTCGAAATTTCAGTTGGAAGGTATCAAGGGTTCGGTGTTGCCGGCACCGATCCAGAAGCAGTTGATTGTTGAAGGCAAGGACGTGGAAGATATTGATTTTGAAGGCACTGATCTGGAGCGGAAGGTGAGCAACTCCGGCACCAATGCGCTGATCCTCAGAGAGTTCATGGAAGAGAGTATCAAAGATGAGTCCGGTGTATTACCGGGCAAGACGATTATCTTCGCTATCTCCAAAGCGCATGCCTATCGATTACAGGAGCTGTTTGATTCGATGTATCCGGAACATGCTGGCAAGTTGGCTCGTGTGCTGGTTTCCGAGGATCGTTATGTGCATGGCAAGGGCGGATTGCTGGATCAGTTTAAAAATCAGGATATGCCACGTATTGCGATCTCGGTTGATATGCTCGATACCGGTGTGGATGTGCGGGAAATACAGAATCTGGTGTTTGCCAAGCCGGTCTATTCCTATGTGAAATTCTGGCAGATGATTGGTCGCGGAACGCGTGTACTCGAAGAGGATGAGCTCAAACGCAAGCCGTGGTGCAAGGCAAAGGATCGTTTCCTGATTATCGATTGCTGGGGCAATTTTGAGCACTTTAAAATGAACCCCAAGGGGAAAGAGCCAAATAGCCAGGTTCCGATGCCGGTACGTCTGTTCACTGCTCGTCTGGATCGGCTCGAAGCGGCTCTTTCCAAAGACAGGCCTGACATTGTTGCATCGGTCAATTCCGCATTGAGGCAGGATATAGACTCCTTGCCTGCCAATAACGTGATCGTGTCGGGGCAGAGCGCCAATCTTGCAGCAGTGAAGGCTGATCTATTCTGGGAGCATTTGGGTGCGCATGAAATTGGGTTCCTTCGCTCTACCATTGCTCCGGTACTCAGGGCGCGTACCGGGCTTGATGTGAAATCAATCCGCTTTGAAACCGATGTAGTGGAATTGGGAACAGCCCTGCTGGCTGAGAATGAAGCTGCCTTTGATGCGATTCGAGAAAGTTTGATTGAGCAGGTTTCAGAGTTACCGCTGAGTGTGAATATTGTTGCTCGTGAAAAGAATCTGATTGATGAGCTCTTGCAGCAGGCATGGTGGACAGATATAGGCGAAGAAAAGATGCAGGCGATGGTGGGGCGGCTTGCACCGCTCATGCGTTATCGTCAGAGACCCCGCGAAGCGATGGTGAAACTCGATATTCAGGACTTGGTTGCCATCAAGGAGATTATTGAGTTCGGTCCTGAACATGAACGCATGTCCACCAGTGTCTATCGCAAAAGACTGGAAGCCTATGTTCTTGAACTGGCTGACAATAATTCGGTGCTGCAAAAGATTCGGGACAACCAAGCGGTTGATGCATCCGAGATTCATGCCTTGGCAAAATTGCTGGAAGAGCAGTCCATGCATGTTACCGAGGCAGTGTTGCGCAAGGTGTACGATCACAAGACGGCTCGATTCATCCAGTTCATGCGCCACATTTTCGGGCTGGAAAAGCTGGAATCATGGAGTAAAACGGTCACGGCAGCATTCGACGCCTTTATTGCCGAGCATAATACCCTGACCGAATTACAAATTCGCTTCCTGAAAACGCTTCAGACGTTCATCCTGCAAACCGGCACAGTGGAACGGCACCATTTGATTGATGCTCCGTTCACGTCCATTCACCCACAAGGTATTCGCGGCGTATTCAAACCGGAAGAAATCAAAGAGGTGATCAGTTTAACCTCAAGGCTGGCTGCGTAGAGGTAAACCAAAGCATTACCGCAGAGGACGCAGAGGTACGCAGGGTAAAAATCTGTTCATTTTTGTCTCTACTCTGCGCTACTCTGCGTCCTCTGCGGTGAAAATATTTTGATTTCATCTTTAATAGGGTAACGCAATTATAAATAGGGTAATGTACATAGTTGCATTACCTGTTTAGTG
>CAYOTF010000035.1:0-9974 GCA_964406805.1 uncultured Zetaproteobacteria bacterium
GATTCAGGAAATCCACCTTATTCACCTGATAACCGGCCAGCATGGAATCCACCGTCTGGCTGGCTTGAGGGATAATGCCTGTTTTAAACAATAGAGCCTGATCTCTGGTTCGAACAAAATCAGCCAACGATCTGGAAACTTCCGACCACACGGCTTCTGTTGCATCTTGCAAAGCAAACTCTTCTGTCGCCACATTCGCCTGACGTTGACCCAAGGCACGATCCTGCTTGGTCGAGGTGAAAATCGGCAGATTGAAACTAATGCCGAGTGAAGCCAAATCCGAACGCGCTTGGCCGGTAACTGGGTTTGTTGTACTGCGTACACCCCAGGATGTAGCAATTTTAAAATCCGGGTAATAATTCAACTCAGCCAGATCCACTCTCTTTCTGGCTGCATTGATGCGCTCACCCTGGCTCGCCAGCAATGGACGCTCGTGTGAAGCAATCTGATGTAACTCGGATTCTGCAGGCATCTTCGGCAATGTTTCTTCTACCGTATTCGGCAAGTGGATAGCCAAATATGTCGGACGATTCAATAACGCATTCAACCGTGATACTTCATTCTTCCGAGCCCCCACCAACTGAATCTCCACATCCAACAGCTTGGAAAGCTCAACTTGCGCCAACAGCACATCCTGCTGCAAGCCTTCACCCACCGTATATTTGGTTTCGGCAATACGAATGAACTGCCTGAGCAACTCCTGATTACGGCTCACAATCTCCAGAGCTCGATCCAGATAAAACAGATTCCACCATGAAATATTCACATTGCGCACCAACCTTAATCGGGTTTCCACCACATCATAGCTGGCTGATTGCGCTTCAAATTGAGCAGCTTCTTCTTTGGCTTTCAATTTTCCAGGAAAAGGGATTTCTTGTGACAAACCAACACGCAGCTGGGTCATCGCCTCGCTGGTGGTGGAAAATGAATCGGTCGGAAAATTCGCCGCATCAAATTTAATGTGCGGATCAGGTAACGTACCTACTTGCGGAGGAATTTCCGCGAAGGCTTTGGCTCGGCTCGCCATGCTTGCAAGGCCCGGATTATCCTGCACCGCAATGCCTTCAGCTTCCGACAAAGTAAGCTTGTGATCTGCGTTGTGTTCTGCAACAGGCTGCTGCAGGGCTAGTTCCGGCTGCAAAGCAGGGATATTTTCTGCTGCTGCAAAAGCGCTACCGGATAAAATAAAAAATGAAAATAAAATAGAAATGGATTGAGACAAATAGTTCAAAGAATCCTCCTGTAAAATCTTTGTGTGAGATCAAAACGCACGACAAACATCACATCATACGATGTGACAAACAGAAGAATTAAATCAGATTAAGATACGTTGGCTGGTTGTATAAAGAAGAGAAGAAGAGTTTGGTGGGCCGGTCGGTGTTCGTACCGACAACAAGCCAGCCGCAATCATGTTGAACTGCGGAGCAGACAACACATCCATGCTTTCGAACACCACCACGGCCAGTGAATCCACCGAGATAGAAGTCGATCCCGACAATTGATCCGGCTGATCACAATGATAGCAGTTGGAAACCTGATCGGAGGATGATTGATGCAACGGAGCTGTTGCAGCATTTGATAAATCTAAACTTGCAGCCTCAGAAGCATCCGCACCCATACCGCAATGGGCATGCACTGCTTGACCCGAAGCAGTCTGCGACATTGCATGTGCTTGCGATGTTAACAGGCAAAAACCACCCAGCACAATTTGCACAGCAAACAACACCGACATCAGTCGGGAAAGCCCACGAGTTTGCAAATAATGCCTTAACATGCGGCGAACAGTAATTTACGAAAGATGGTTGCCGTAAAAACAATTCAGGAAGCCAAGCGTCGCAGTTTTTCATCGGCCAAACGCAGGTTTTCACTGATATCATGACCCAGACACAGCAACAACCGCATGCCGATATCGGAATGTTTTTTACACAAGCGTTTTAATGCCGCGTGTTTGAGTATGGCAACCTTGCAATCCATTATCGCATGACCATCCACCCGCCGTAAACCGGGTTCCAGAAAGGTTACTTCACCTACTGACATGCCAGGTCCAAAAATAGCCAGTCGCAAACGTTTTTTCTTACCATAAGCCAGCAGCACTTCCACTTCACCGGATAAAATAACAAACAAGGCATCGCCATGCTCGCCGCTGCGAAACAGAAAATCCTTGGCCTGAATGTCCCGCATCTCAAAAAAGGGCAGCAATAGCTCTTTCTCTTTGGCCTTGAAACCATCCAGCAATTCCGATTCGACCAGTGAAATCGTTGCACCCCGCTCCAGCATCGTATGACACTGCCGTCTGAGCAGCGCATTCTCAGCATATTCAAGAGCCTTATCCGAATCCCAAAACGCACGCAAATGAATATTCTTATGATACGGCACCAGCATTTCATGACGATGCCCATGGCGCTTCACCAGCCCCATACTTTTCGGCACATGCGCCAAAATAAGCTCTCCATCACGCTGACGCATGATGCCATACATGTGTTCAATCAAGCGCACTGCGGTCAAATCCACTTGCGTAACACGTCGCATATCCAGCACAATATAAGTTGCACGCTTTAAATCATCCATCATCGTATCATACAAATGATCCGTTGTGCCAAAAAACAGGCTGCCTTTTAGATCATAACCGACAATAGCATCCGGTTTTTTATTTAAACAACGGCATTCCGATTTAAGCCTGCGCCGCAACGATGCCCGCTCGCTAATATTCCAGCGCCGTTGCACCACCGCCGATTGCACTTGCGAGCGAATAAACTCAACCGTCGCCAACAACACGCCAAACGCTACAGCAAGCATCAAATCATAAAACACCGTCACCGCCGTCACAATCAGGGCGATCACCGCATCAATACGCACCTGCGGGCTACGCAGCCAAAGCAAAATATCTTTATCCAGCATGCCGAATATGGCCACGTATAGAATGATTCCGGCAAACACACTGATCGGCAACACTGCCGCCAGCTGCCCCATAAACAAAATTAATAGCAACATACAGGCCGCCGTTACCAGAGCTGCCCACTGGCGGCCACCGCTTTGAATAGCAACCAGCGTCGCCCCGGTTGTTCCTGCACCAGCCATGCCTCCGACCAATGCACTCAACAGATGCCCTCCCCCCTGCCCCATCAATTCACGCCGCGCCTGATGGCGAGAGCCAGTAGACACATCGGCCAACACAGCAGTCAGCAGGGTATCGAGTGATGCGAGCACGGCCAACGCCAATGCAGAGCCAAGCATAAGCATCCACGGAAACTGATCGAACTGCTCAAGATCAAAACCAATATGCAAATCACCCAAACTCGGCAACGTGCCAACCACCCAGCTTGCCGGCAAAACATCCATCTGAAACTGAGCAAAGGCATGAAATGCCAACGTGCCAACCACCAGCCCCATCACAGCCCCTGGAATCTGTTTCACCCAGCGCGGCAGCCAGACCATGGTCGCCAGCGTGATTCCAGCAGCAGCCAGAGGAATCCATGCGCCCTGTTGCATGGTCAGGTTCGTATCGCCGCCAAGCACAACACCGGATTGGGAATTAATCATTAGAATAGCCGTTCCAGTCATAAAACCGGACACCACCGGGTAGGGTATAAATTTGATCAAATGACCCAGATTCAAGCCGCCAATCAACATCTGAAAAACGCCGCCCATGGCCACCGTCAGCAATGTCGCTGTAATCAACCGATCCCCAACAAGGCCTCCCGATGACAGCGCGGCAATTGTGCCAGCCAGCAATATCAGCGTCGGCCCCGTTGGTGCTGCAACAAGACCCTGCGTACCGCGAAACAAACCGGAAACAGCACACAGGCAAACTGCAGCCACAAGCCCGGACATAGCAGCCGCCGCCGGATCATGCGTATAAGGTGACCAGAGTGTAATACCAAACGCCATGGCCTGCGGTAAGACAAGAGCCGAAGCGGACAAACCGCCCCAGACATCGCCCATGCGAATGGATTTCATGTCTAAAGCCGAATCCATGCCGGGCATTCAAAGGAAAAAGAAACGACCAGAATCAGCCTATCATTACGGCCACATTGCATCAGCCCTCCTGCGCCCGCGCACGGCCTTCACACGAGCTGGCGGACTATCAATCGTAACACCCCTAGCCCAAGATGAAAGCCCCCGCTTTTTTCCAAAACAAAAACACCCCCTTTAGCGCGGCCATCCTCTATATCCTGCTGAATTAAGAGCCGCTTGCTTTGCTTGGGGTGCAACCTATCGTTCCGGGCATGAATGCATCCACCATAGAGTTAACGTCCAACCCAATCCTGCAAGGCATCACCACTAAACTACCGCGCTTTGATCAAATCAAACCAGAACACGTGCTCCCGGCGATTGATACGGAATTGGCACTGGCGCGTAAAATTGTGGCTGAATTAACACAAGTCTCCGATCCGGATTGGCATGCGTTGATGCTGCCCCTTGAAGAAATCGAGGAACGGCTAGGGCGCGTGTGGGGGCCGATTGGGCACCTCAATGGGGTTTGTGATTCGGATGAGCTGCGCCCAATCTATCAGCAGGGTGTGGCGAAGATGACCGAATGGGCAAGCGAGCTTGGGCAGAATGAAGCACTTTATGCTGCTATTCGCTCAGTTTCTGAACGGGATGATTTTGCTGACCTGTCGGAAGAACGGCAACAGGTAATCAAACACGCGCTGCGCGACTTTAAACTCTCCGGAGCCGAGCTTGAGGGTAAAGATAAAACTCGCTTCACCGAGATTCAAATGCGCTTATCGGAGCTTGCAACGGATTTCAGTCAGCATGTGATGGATGCCACACGCGCCTTTGAACTGCATATCGAAAATGAAGCAGATGTTACAGGTCTGCCGGAATCGGTGCTCGCATCGGCTGCACAGCGTGCCACGCAGGCCAAAAAAGAGACCGGATGGTTGATCACCCTCGATGCGCCCTCCTATATCCCATTCATGCAGTTTGCAGAAAATCGTGAGCTACGTGAGACGATGTATCGCCACTATGTCACGCGTGCCTCAAGCGGTGAGCTCGATAATAGCCCGTTGATCAATGAAACACTGGCGCTGCGCCATGAGGCTGCAACACTGCTTGGTTTTGAACATTATGCGGCCTCGTCCTTGGCCAGTAAAATGGCCAGCGATGTGGATGAAGTCATCGATTTCCTGCGCGAACTGGCAACCAAAAGCAAAACAATCGCACAACAAGAGTTTGCCGAACTACAGGCTTTCGCATTGAAAGAGCTAGGCATTGATGATCTGCAAGCTTGGGATCTGGCCTACGCATCCGAAAAGCTGCGTCTGAAAACTTACGCTATCTCTCAGGAAGAGCTGAAACCTTATTTCCCGGAACAAAATGTAATCAACGGCATGTTCGGACTGGTGGAAAAGCTCTACGGTATCAATATTCGTGAATCCAACGATGTGCCCGTCTGGCATGCAAGCGCCCGATACTTTGAAGTCTTTGATGCTTCAGATGAACAGATCGCCGCATTTTATCTCGATCCCTATGCCCGCGCCCACAAACGCGGTGGTGCGTGGATGGATGAGTGCATTGTGCGCTGGCAACGCCCAGATGGCAGGCTGCAATTGCCAGTGGCGTATTTGGTTTGCAATTTCGATGCACCGGTCGGTGATAAACCGGCTCTATGGACACATGATGAAGTCACCACCCTATTCCACGAATTCGGCCACGGCCTGCACCACATGCTCAGCACAGTCTCCGAATTGAGTGTGTCCGGCATTCGCGGTGTACCCTGGGATGCGGTCGAGCTACCGAGCCAGTTTATGGAGAATTTCTGCTGGGAACGGCAGGTGGTTGAGCTCTTTGCCAAACATGTTGAGACAGGCGAAAGTCTGCCCGATGCTTTGTTCGACAAGATGCTGGCGGCCAAGAATTTTCAATCGGCGATGGGCATGCTGCGTCAAGTTGAATTAGCACTGTTTGATGTATTGCTACACTCCCAGTTTGATGCAAACACCGAGTCTGTGCAGCAGCTACTCGATCGGGTACGCGATGAGGTGTCGGTATTTTCTCCACCGGCATTCAACCGTTTCCAAAACAGTTTTTCACATATCTTTGCCGGTGGTTATGCCGCAGGCTACTATTCCTACAAATGGGCAGAGGTACTCTCCGCCGATGTCTACGCCGCATTTGAAGAAGAAGGCATCCTCAATAGCGAAACCGCTGCACGCTTGCGCAACGAGTTACTCTCCATTGGAGGCAGCCGTGACATCATGGATGCGTTCACCGCCTTCCGTGGCCGTAAACCCAGCGTCGATGCATTGCTGCGCCATTGCGGTTTATCATTATGAGTCAGGAAACAACAGGAGAACGTATGAACAACAATGTCACCATCATCGATATCAAAATGCCCTTTCTTTCCATGGTCATCTTCATGGTCAAGGCGGCTATCGCTTCCATACCGGCTTTTATTATTCTCTCCGTCATCGGTTCGATTATCTTTGCAGTGCTCGGCATGACATTTGGCTCCGGCTCGATCACAACCATGCAGTTCAACCAGCCTTAAGGAGCACCTATGTGGGGACGTAAAAAGAAAGCGACGGCATCAGCACGCCATATCCTGGTGGATAACGAAGCACAATGCGCCGAACTTAAAGCAGAGATTGAGAACGGGGCGGATTTTGCCGAGCTCGCCAAGCAACACTCAAGCTGCCCATCAGCCCAAAAGGGTGGTGATCTGGGCACGTTCAGGGAACGGCAAATGGTCAAAGAGTTCAATGAAGTGGTGTTCAGCGCTGAATTACACCAGTTGCACGGCCCGATCAAAACACAGTTCGGCTATCATCTGATAGAAATCACAGCTCGCTCAACGTAGCTTGGATAACAGATTCAACACCTTGCAGCGCGGATAGCGACAGGGCTGGAAATGCAGCCGCATGATGATCAATCCATTCCGATGCTGCCTGCTCTGGGTTCAGATCACGGCCTTCCGTATCAAAAACCTGTTGGCGATAGTCTTCGATGTGGCAGATCTGTTCGATCATACGCATGCGAAACGCTTCGGCCTCCGTCTGAAAGGACATGCCGATGACAAAACCATGCACCGACTGCGCCAGCCAGATCACCTGACCGCGCAACTCGGTTTGTGCGTTCACGCTTGGTACACGTACGCTGAGCAATGCACCGACCGCAATCATCATCGGAAAATGAAAGGCCAGTTCACCGCAGCGGCTAGAGCTCACACTATCCTGCTGCCAAGCTCCGACAGCAATCCCCCCACCGACAGCAATCATTCTCACTTCAAGCGGAATGTTGACCGGATGGCGAATCGCATGTGATGGTAGTGTGTTCATATCTATGTCCATGCATATATCGTACCAATTCACAAATACTGAAACTACGCTATTAAACTACGCCGTCCGGGGGCGTTATTGCCCCTCCCCGACTTTATTTACCGCTCAACCCGGCAGTTTTCGCCCGCTCCCTACTTGTTTTTGGCCTCAATCCAGCGTGACATGAATTCAGTGCTGCGATGCTGATGATGACGCAACATCGCACCATGGAAGTTATCGATTCGGTGCTGCACGATCTGCCTCAACACATCGTGCAAGCGCTGAATCAAGGCATCACCATTGCGGCAGATGTCAAATTGGTAACTCACTATGTCAAAGCCATGACTCTGCGCTTGCGACCAGCACTCATGCTGCTGATACAAGGCTACGGCAGCATCGGCAAAGCCTTGGGCATCATCCGCAACCATGCCCGGCCAATCGCGTCCGCCAGTCATGCCTTCTGCTCCCACGCTGGTGGTAATGCTGGGCGTGCCATTGCGCATGGCATCGGCGAGCTTTGTTTTGATGCCCGCACCAAAACGCAGCGGAGCCAGGCATAGTCTAGCCTGCCGCATCACCGCATTCACATCATCAGCACGCCCCAACAGATGAAAACCACTGCCGGGATCATGCAAGGCCATTGCTTTGGGCGGAGCATAAGAGCCATAAACATGCAGTTCGGCTTGTGGGAGATGGGCTCGAATCAATGGCCAGATCGTTTGTTTGAGCCACACCACCGCATCCCAGTTCGGGGCATGGCGAAAATTTCCAATAGTCATAAAATGCTGACGCTGATCAAAGCCCGGCAACGAGGCATTACCCGGCTGTTGCTCAAACATAAAGGGACAGAGGTGGATAATGGCGGGCGGCATCGAAAAGCACCGTTGCAACACGTCCATTTCATAGTCCGATGTCAGAATAGATAGATCCGAGCGGTAAATCGAAGCGATTTCACGCAAGGCCACATCATTGTACAATGCTGCCGAATCAACATCTTGCACCACTCCAGCGGCATGCTTGGCCTGAGCTTTGAATTGCTGGTGACGGGCATGGCGCAAACAGTGCAGGTCTATCGTCTCCAGCATACGCAGGGCATTCGGACAGATACTTTCCACGCGCCAGCCAAACTGCTCTTCCATCGTAAAACGATCAAACAAGACCAGATCCGGCTTCAGTTCTGCGATAAAAACATCAAAAGCGCTGTCATTCACCGCCACAGTCACACGTTGAACCGCATACACATCCAGATCAGCCATGTATTCCGAATCGGCCGCTGTACTGGCAAAGGTCACGCCCCACCCCTGCTGCCGGAAGATCCGAATATACTGCATCATGCGCAAGCCGGCTCCCGAAGATTCCGGTTCCGGCCAAACAGAGCCAATCATGAGCACATTCAACATCATGCCAATGCTAGCCTGAACTATTCATAAATACTGCCGCGCCCTCACTTGTTCCTTTGCCCGCAACAAATCCTTGCTCTGGTGTCCGTAAACATGGCTACGCCCTTCTTCGCAAGCATTCGTTGCGAACAAAGGCCCGGCGTGATCATCACGGCGATTCATGAATAGCTCAGGCTAGAAGGGTAGGCAATCGAAAGAAACGCTTAAAACACCCAATAGCGTGATGCTATAGCAGGCAATGGCAGCATATACAGCCCTGCCACAACCGCCAAATACATAGCGCTATACGCAGCCCAGGATGAGAAGCTAAACACCGTCAACGCGCTTCCGAATGACGCTTTAAGACTACGCCCCATAAAATCCACACTGTAAAACTCATCCAGCAACAGGTGCAGCACATAACCACCACCCACAAAACATGCGCTCAGCCATGAAAAGTTCAGCGACCAGTTCAATGCATACAAACCCAGTGCAGCGGTGCATAACGCCAGCAACAAGGCTGCCGGCAGAGAGTGGAACAAACCACGATGTACGGTAATCGAAGCAAAGACGGGGTAAAGCACATAACGCACAGCGACAACACTGGCCACGATTAGGGCAGATAACTGGGCGACATGCATGCGACCCGCAAAGACACTTAGCAATAAAACAGCAGCAACGCCTCCGAGCAGATTAAAGACCAGCCGTGTGGGTATGGAGTGATCCGAATCGATATCCGGTAAAATGCCTGCCAATGTGCCGAGCGCAAACAACATCAATGCCTCGGATTGCGTCGATAAGCCGGTCTGCACGGCGAGCGCGGCAGAGGAAACTGAAACCACTGCTGCCACACTAAGATGGGTTCGAAAACTGGCCATAAGATCTCCCGAAAAAGCTGCATCATGCTGCCTTAGCCCTATTCTTCTGTGAGCTTCATCACAGGAAGCTTGCAGACCAGGCTAGTTTATCGTTCGATGAAATAAACTCAATCTACCGGCGCATCAAATAGCCGAACACTACAGCGCCAAGCTCTCCGGTTGCTCTTTTTTCTGCATCAAGAATGGTTTGAGCAAGTTATCCAACCAGTCTTCCAGCTTTTGCATACCCTGACGCACATCATCAAAATCCTTATTCGACAATACACCATCGTGGTTACGATCCATGCTGTCGAAGGTAGTTCGGGCAGATTTTTCCAGCTTTTGCATCACTTCTTCAAAGCTGACCTGACCATCGCCATTGGCATCAAAATCATGTGATGCACTGCCACCGGCCCACGCCGATGACGCAACAAATAAACCCACAATCAATAACATCGACAATAGCAACGGATTTG
>CAYOTF010000035.1:9998-18542 GCA_964406805.1 uncultured Zetaproteobacteria bacterium
TCATGACCTCCTGAATCGAGAGTCCATACTGGTAGTTTAAGCCATTGCGTACAGTCATGATTGCACCCCAGGTGGGGCATATTTTCCGCAGAGTCTTTATTTTTTAACCACCAAGGTGATCCCATCCGCAATCGGCAGCATATTGATTTCAATGCGCACATCCGAGTATAGAGCCTGATTAAATGCCCGAATAGCCAAGGTGCTGGGCTCTTGATTGCTCGCATCAATCACGCTGCCACCCCACAGCACATTATCAATCACCATCAGTCCACCGCTACGCAGCAGGCTTAGACAAGACTCAAAATAAGCTGGATAACTCTCTTTATTCGCATCGATAAATGCAAAATCAAAGGCATCACGTTCACCCGCAACAATGAGAGCATCCAAGGTTTCGATGGCCGGTCGAATATGCAAAGTGATTTTGTCTGCCTCGCCCGCCTCAGCCCAGAACCGGCGTGCCACATCCGTCCATGTCTCGGATATATCGCAAGTAATAATCTCACCATCATCTGGCAACGCCTGCGCCATCCACAGCGTCGCATAACCGGTATAGGTGCCAATTTCGATGATGCGCTTTGCGCCCATCAAACGGATCAGCATCGCCATCAATTGCCCCTGCTCGGGTGCCGAACGCATGATCGACATCTCCTGCAACTCGGTTGCCTGTCGCAAACGCTGCAAGACGGCAGGCTCCCGCAAACCGGTATCCAACAGATAAGCGTACAAATCCTCATTCAAGCCAATACTACGGTTCGCCATCCGATTTCTCCCATGCAATCAACCGATCCTGTGCTTCTGATAGTTGAAACTCACTAAACACGACGATGCCGTGATTCTCCAACAAACATGTCGTTAAGCCCTGGCCTGCTATTTTATGGCCGGAAAAACTGCCATCGTTGATTTTGTTTACACCACAGGAAGGGCTACCCTCTTTCAAAATCGCCATACGAATACCGTGTTGCATGCACAGCGCCAAGGCTCGTTCAGCGCCGGCCATGAATGCATCCGTCACATCGCTACCACCCGCTCGTCGAATACTGGCGCTGCCTCTGAGAACTGCGGCAGCATTACCCGCCTCGATTTCTGCGGCGGGCCTTGGGATCGGTAAGCCTCCAGCCACTTCCGGACATAACGGCAGCACGCGCCCTTGCTGCTTCCAGGCCTGCAAAATATCGCATTGCAGCAAACTATGCTTGCCATCATAACGCACGTTTTCACCCAACAGACAGGCACTGATCAGGATTTTATGCATGCTGCGTCGCCAACAAGGCATCAACAGCTACAGCATCCGGCAAGGCTGAGCGTGCCCCGAGTCCGGTGCATGTCAACGCGCCCGCAGCCGATGCAAAGCGCAACAACTCCGGCCAAGCCATGCCACGCGCCAAGCCGAGCGCAAAAGCGCCATGAAATGCATCTCCCGCACCCGTCGAGTCCATCGCATCGACGGAGAAAGAAGGCATCTCTCCGCGATCCCCATTCGAGTTCCATAACAGTCCGTCCGCTCCCTGCGTAATCACCAGATGCTTACTCTGCTGCGATAAAACATTCAGTGCCTGTTGCATATCAGGTGTTTCACAGCACTGACGGGCAAACTTTTCTGAAACCACCAGATAATCCACCTCAGCTGCCAAAGCTTTTGTACCCGGATGCAGCGAACCGGCATCGAGCACGCTCGCAACACCATGTTCTTTCGCCCAAGCGCACATCGCCACCGATAAAAGGGGTTCATGTCCATCAAACAATATCACCTCGGGGCGCTGGCTAAGCACCACCGCATCCGGGTTCAAATGAGCCGTATCGCCTTTAAAGTTCACCACCGATCGACTGCCATCGGCTTTGGCGAGAATCTGGGATACAGGTGTCGGTAAATCACCACGCACAAGGCAGGAGATATCCACACCCGCAGCAATCAATTCCACCGCATGCGCCTGACCAAACACATCGTTACCCAAATAACCACAGAAGCCTGCCGCACCGCCCAATCGAGCCACGCACACAGCCGCATTGGCCGCCGGCCCGCCACCGCCCAACTGCATGGCATCAGCCACCAACTTCTCATCCGGCAAAGGGTGATCTGCCACCCCCATGGTAATATCGTATGAAGCGTGACCCACGCATAACACATCCAGCATGAGGAAAGACTAACAAGAATACATGGACAAATCTGTGCTCATCGTCTATTTTATAATCATCATTCTTTTTTAGCCGCACCCTTCCCCTCCCTGCGTGATGGTGCGGCGGCGCTCCGACGCAAGTCGGAGCGTTTTTTTATCACAACACACATCTGCACAATGGTTGACAGTTTTACTCGGGATTACGACGATGCGAGTCCAAATGGAGGTTACCATGGTTTCCGAAGCAGATGTACGCAAAGCCCTTGCTGTTATTATAGATCCTGATTTCAATAAAGACATTGTCTCACTTGGTTTTGTTAAAAACATCGTCATTCATGCAAATTCGGTTGCCCTCACCATCGAATTGACTACACCTGCCTGCCCGGTCAAAGAAGAATTTAAACGTCAGGCCGATGCCGCAATATTAGCATTGCCCGGCATCAATGAATCCAACATTACCATGAGCTCCAAAGTCGCCCCGGCCAAGGGCAACGCAGGCATTCCCGGCGTGGCCAATATAATTGCCGTAGCATCGGGTAAAGGTGGGGTGGGTAAATCGACCACCACCGTCAATCTCGCCGTTGCCATGGCTCAGACCGGTGCTCGCGTTGGCTTACTCGATGCCGATGTGTATGGCCCCTCGATTCCCCGCATGATGGGCTTGGATGGTAAAAAACCGCAAGTGGACACACAAACCAAACATATTATACCACTGGAAAACTATGCGGTTAAAACCATGTCCATCGGTTATCTGGTCGAAGAGAAACAAGCCATGATCTGGCGCGGTGCGATGGTTGCCGGTGCGCTTAAACAACTGTTGAATGATGTCGAATGGGGAGATCTCGATTATCTGTTTATCGATATGCCGCCGGGTACTGGTGATGCACAGCTCACCCTGACTCAAACGGTACCCGTCACCGCAGCCGTACTGGTCACCACCCCGCAGGATATTGCTCTCATCGATTGCCGTCGCGGCATGGATATGTTTCAAAAAGTGCATGTACCCACACTCGGCATCGTAGAAAACATGAGCCAGTTCATCTGCCCGCATTGCGGCGAATCCTCTGCCATCTTTTCCGAAGGTGGCGCGGAACGCTTGAGTAAGGAACATGACTCTGAGGTACTAGCCCAGATTCCGCTGGATATTAAAATTCGCCAGAATGCCGATGAAGGCACGCCCATCGTAGCCGCCATACCCGACTCCGAACAGGCCAGGATCTATCAGGATCTGGCCGGCACCGTGGCACGAAAAATAAGCATTTTGAATCGCCGTCAGGTGAATATCCCCATCATCATGCAGGGCTGAATTAGCTTGAGTTTTGTATCAGACAGACTTGGACAAGCGCCCTCGTTGAAGAAGCCACACTCAAACTGCCCCTAGCTAAGCCAAGGGACTACCCGGCCGCTGCCATGGTATTTTTTCATGCGATTCAATAGCAACACGCATCACCAGCCCGAGCGCGGCGAGCATGGTCACCAGCGCTGAACCGCCATAACTGATAAACGGCAGAGGCAGACCCACCACCGGAAATATGCCCGACACCATGCCGATATTCACCGTAATATAGAGGGTGAATATCGATGCGACACCAATGCATAACATCGAGCCAAAACGATTATGAGCACGCTGACCGATGATTAAAATGCGTGAAATCAGCATCACATACAAGCTCAGCAGAAAGACCACCACCAACAGCCCTCCCTCCTCTGCCAGCACCGAAAAAATAAAATCCGTATGCTGCTCGGGTAAAAAGTGCAATCGCGCCTGTGTACCCTGTAAAAAACCTTTACCCATGATACCACCCGAACCAATCGCAATCGTTGATTGGATCACATGATAACCGGCACCTAGGGGATCAGATTGCGGATCGAGCAAGGTAAGCACCCGCTGCTTTTGATAACCGTGCATGAAATGCCACAATACAGGTAACGAAGCGAGGCCGCCCACAACTGCGAGGCCAAACAAACGCCAAGGTAAACCCGCTGCAATCAACAATGCCGCCATGGCAAACAACAAGACCAAGGTCGTGCCCAGGTCGGGCTGATTGAGAATCAAGGCGGCAGGCACAGCCACCAGCAGCAATGGAATCCCGACATTGATCCAGCCACGCGCTTCACGTGTTGCAAACCAACTCGCCAAGACAAACATCAGTGCCCATTTAATGATTTCAGACGGCTGAATATTGGCCACCCCCAAATCCAGCCAACGTCGCGCCCCCATATGAATATCGCCAATCAGTGGAACCAGCATCAACATCAACAAACCAACAGCATACATCGGCCAGCAAATCAAACCCAGAATGCGCAACGGCACAAAACAGAGCACAACAAACCCCGCCATACCCGCAGCCCAAAATACCGTTTGCTTGTACCATAAACCCATATCGCCCTGATAAACGGCAGCATAAAGCACGCACAAACCCAAGCTTGCCAAACTGAACAAGCTGGCAATCAACAACCAGTCGAGTGAAAAAAAGATGCGTTTCATCTGCGGCTCTCCTTGCCCGATTGCTCGCTGGCTTTCACGGCCAACGCTTCCGCTTGCCTCTCAGCCAGCACTCGAATCACTGCCGCCGCCACAGGACCCGCAGCACTGCCACCATGGCCACCATGCTCGACAAACACCGCAATAGCGATTTGCGGCTTCTCATACGGCGCATAACCCATAAACCAGGCATGATCTTTGTGGTGTCGCAATACTTGTGCATCATTTAATTTACTTTTCTTGGCTTTCGACAGCTTCACCACTTGTGCCGTGCCTGTTTTGCCTGCCGCCGTCCATAATGCACCGCCCAGCACCCGATGCGCAGTGCCTTTGGGGCTGCGCACCACATCACGCATGGCCGATTGAATTTTATGCAAATGCTCCGCTTTCACATCCACCTGATGCAATATCTCAGCTGGCATCCCTGCCAATAGCTGCGGTTTGAGTATCGCACCACCATTGGCAATCGCCGCAGCCAAACGGGCAATTTGCAGCGGAGTCGTCGTCAATGCCCCCTGACCAATGCCAGTGATCATGGTTTCACCACGAAACCATTTTTTACGTCTACTCTGTGAATTCTTGATCGCGGCCATCATATATGGACTCTGGGTAGGAATAATACCGCGTGATTCCGGCGCAACATCAATATGCGTGCGTTCACCCAAACCCCATTCGTGCGCCGCATCGGAGATCGCTCCCATGCCCAATTGATCGGCCAGTTTATAAAAATACACATCACACGACTGTACGATGGCATCATGCAGGGAAACTTTATTGTGACCGATACGTTTCCAGCAATGCAGCCTGCGGTCTGCAAATTCCACATAACCGGGGCAAAAGGTCGAGCCTTCGGCCAAATGCGCACCATTAGCCAGACCGGCTAAAGCGGTCACCAGTTTAAATGTCGATGCTGGCGGATAAGCCGCCTGGGTAGTTCGATTGAGCAATGGTTTCTCAGGATTATTCAACCAGGCCTGCCATTGCGCCGATTCAAGACCGGTAATAAATCGGTTGGTGTCATAACCCGGTTTACTCAACAGCACCAAAACACCACCCGTATGAACATCCATCACCACCACCGCACCGGTGCGGTCACCGAGGGCATCGGAGGCGGCCTGCTGCAGCTCGGTATCGAGTGCCAATTGAATGGTTTCACCCATCACCGGCGCGGTGCGATTTAACACTGCAATGCGCCGGCCATGCGCATCCACCTCTTCCCGCTGATGCCCCAGTTGACCATGCAGTTTTTTTTCAAAGGATCGTTCAATGCCGGTGCGGCCAATAAACTCCGATGGCAAATAACCGGCTTTCACATCACCCCGATTGGCCAAAGATAAATAACCAATCACATGCGAAGTCAGCTCCGCGAAAGGATATTGACGATAGCTGCCGGCCTGCACATCCACACCAGGGTAATGATGCAGCCGTGCTGCCAACGGCGATACATCCATCCACTGCAATTTATCATCCAACAATACCGAGCGATCTGGCCGGGTACGTTTGATACGCTTGCCAAGCAAGGCCACTTTTTTGTCCGACCAATGCAACACTGTCGCCAGTCTGTGCAATGTTTCTGGTAAATTATCGACCCGCTCTGGAATTAAGGATACGATATAATCAATGCGATTAACCGCCAGACCCTTGCCCAGTGCATCAATAATCTCGCCACGCACAGGCAATACGGGTACGATATTTAGCCTGTTATGATCCGACTGCAACGTATATTTATCATGATCAAACCATTGCAACTGCATGACTTGAAACAACAACAATCCCATAAACAACGGCGTTGCCGCAAAAAAGAAAAACATGCGCACATCGAAGCGCTGACGAATCTCAAGCTGTTTGTTGCTCATATTGCCTCGTCAACACATGCCATACTGGTACACACAGGCACAAGGTTAACAACCATGCCTGTAAACTCCCGCCCAAAGCAGGCAAGACCAACAACCCTACCAACATCAATACAACCCGTTGCGGCAAGCCTGAGCCAAGATGCTGATCGAGATAAATCATGGCCAATGGCATCATCGCCATGATGATCACCATCGGCCCCAACGCCCAATACAGCACCAAATCATGAATCAAGGCGCACGGCAGCACCCATACCCAGTTATGACGATGCGCCAACAGGCTGGCAAGCAGCAAGGCCAGCGCCCAGTCCGGCTGCGTCATGGCACTGGAAAAAGCCAAGTTTAAACTGATACCGAGCAGTGCAAGCAGCGGAATGATAATGGCGATGATCATGGTGCCGGTTGATGGATGGATGGATGTTCAGACTCGAGCCCAGTTTGCGACTCGCTTGCAGATATACCTGTTGGCTCAGGGATATCTGAAAAAGGCATGCTGGAATGCAATTGTGAAGCCACAGCCAACCAGCTATCACGTTGCCAATGCGCCACAGGGCTCGCCGACACCTTGGCAAACAACTGGCCGGGAATCGGCTGCACATGGGTAATCAAGGCCACCGCAATACCGGCTGGAAACAAACCGCCCGCGCCACTGGTGTAAAGGATTTCCCCCTGTTGCGGAGCCACATCCAACGGAATAAAATCAATCGATAAACTACCACCCTGACCACGTGATAATGCCGCTAGAGCCGTGCCCGGGATAGTCACCGGCACAGCCAGCGAAGCATCAAAAATAGTACGAATAGTGGCGTGGTTGCCCGATGTACTATCGACGACACCCACCAAACCTTCGCTCGATACAATGACATCATCGTTTGAAACATCAGCCACCTGCAACAGCAGGCGCTGGCTCATCGGATCGGGACTGCGGCCACGCACTTTGGCCGCATGCCAGCGATAACCGATAATGTTTGAGATTTCCAGAATCCTTCTCAGTTGCCGATTCTCTTCCCGCAGACTGTTCACTTCCTGAACAACCATAGCCTGATCCTGAGCTTTTTTCTCGGCTGTCAGATACATCTTCTGCAGTTGTTGGCGCTCCACAAACCACAGATCCAGCGATTGCCACCATTGCACCGGCGCATGCAATGCTTCCAGGGCTGGCCACATGCTCAACATCGCCGCAGAGCCTGAAAACATGCGCAACACAAGCAACAGCGCAATCAGCACAGCAGTAACAAACCACAATCGATGGCGACGTTGTGTAAAAAGCATAACGACTACGACAAAACCATGGATGAAATAGTGATAAACTCACCCATCGCTTTATTCCTCGAAGAGAATGCCTCGCATGCGATCAAGCTCTTCCAAGACACGCCCGCTGCCCAAGACCACACAATCGAGTGGATTCTCGGCAATAGTCACAGGCAAACCGGTTTCTTCACGCAACAATTGATCGAGCCCGACCAGCATCGCACCGCCACCGGTCAGCACAATACCTTTATCGACAATATCCGCAGCCAGCTCCGGCGGTGTCCGTTCCAGACACACTTTCACGCCTTCAATAATCGCATTGACCGATTCGGTTAAGGCCTCAAGGATTTCGGAGTCGTCGAGCAATAGGTTTTTCGGTACGCCGTTAATCAAGTCGCGACCTTTAACTTCCATCTCACGGCGTGTTTCCTGCGGAAACGCGCTGCCCAAGTTGATTTTTATTCTCTCCGCTGTCGGCGAACCCACCAACAGGCTGTATTTGCGACGCAAATGATTGATGATGGCTTCATCCATTTTATCGCCACCGACACGCACCGATCGCGAATAGACAATGCCGCCATACGAAATCACTGCGATTTCACTGGTGCCGCCACCAATATCCACCACCATCGAACCGGATGCTTCGGTCACAGGCAAGCCCGCACCCACCGCTGCAGCCATCGGCTCTTCAATCAAATACACCTCGCGCGCGCCCGCAGATAACGCCGACTCACGAATGGCGCGACGCTCTACCGGAGTCGAACCATAAGGTACACAAATCACAATGCGCGGATGAATGCCCCAGGTGCGGTTATGCACCTTGCGAATGAACTGTTTTAGC
>CAYOTF010000035.1:18554-18947 GCA_964406805.1 uncultured Zetaproteobacteria bacterium
TCGGTGACTACAAAATCGGCAATCACCCCGTCTTTCAACGGACGAATGGCCTGAATACTATCCGGTGTGCGACCCAGCATGCGCTTGGCATCGGCACCCACAGCCAGCACGCGGCGGTGATTTTTGCCGCCACCGGTATAGATTGCCACCACCGATGGTTCGTTCAGCACAATGCCCTCGCCACGCACATAAATCAGCGTATTGGCGGTACCAAGGTCAATAGAAATATCACGGGAAAAAAGCCCAAATAAACGTTGCAGCATAAACACTCCGCTACTCAAAAACTAAGCGGCGAGGATAGTGTTAGAAGATGCGCAGGTAAAGCAACAGACAAGTATTTAGAAACATTGCAGAATAATTCAAAAAACCACCTAACACAACAAACACTCAGCT
>CAYOTF010000036.1:0-18732 GCA_964406805.1 uncultured Zetaproteobacteria bacterium
CAGCGTAGTGGCATGAAACCAGCCTTTAGTGACCATCTATTCGAACGCGCCTTGCGTTACAGGGTCAGGTCTTGCAATCATACATTGGTGTGATTAAACTGTCCTGATGGCAAGACCACTTCGAGTAGAGTATCCCGGCGCATTGTATCATATTACTTCGCGGGGCAACGCGCAGGCAGATATATTCCTTGATGATGAAGACAGGGAGATGTTTCTTCATACCTTCGCTGGGGTAGTCAGTCGCTTTGCTTGGGTCTGCCATGCGTATTGTTTGATGGGGAATCATTATCACTTGGTGATTGAAACACCGGCGGCGAATCTGTGTGCCGGCATGAGGCAATTAAATGGTGTCTATACCCAGCGTTTTAATCGCAAACATCAGCATGTCGGTCATATATTTCAGGGGCGGTATAAATCGATTCTGGTAGAGCGGGATGCTTATTTGTTGGAGCTGTGCAGGTATGTAGTGCTCAACCCGGTGAGAGCTAATGTGGTAAAGGGTGTTCATCAATGGCTGTGGAGTAGCTATGGTGCCACTGCGGGGGTAGCTAAAACACCGGATTGCTTGTGTGTTGATTGGCTGCTATCGCAATTTGGTGGTCAACGGTTGCGTTGTGTAGAGCATTATGTGCAATTCATCGCAGATGGGTTAAGTCGAGCCAGTATTTGGGATGATTTAAGTCAGCAAGTTTATCTTGCTGGAGATGATTTTATTGATCAGATTAAGTTGAAGCTCGGCGATAGTAGTGATTTATCCGAGGTGCCAAAAGCACAGTGGCAAATGGTGGGAAAGAGTCTGGATGAATATGTTGAAGAAAGTGGTGATCGGCAGGTCGCAATGGCGCGGGCTTATCTGGATGGAGGTTATCGCATGAATGAGATTGCGAGGTGTTTTGGGGTTCATTACGCGACGGTGAGCCGAGCGGTAAAGAAGGTAGAAAAATAAATGTATGATTGCAAGACCTGACCCCGGTTATTGCGTGTCTGGGAGGAGCTGTGTACGCTGCGGGGATAAATGTTAAGGAGTCGAATATGACAGTAGCAACAGCCCGCCATATTTTGGTGGATTCAGAAGAGCAGTGTGCAGAATTAAAAGCACAGATTGAAGCGGGAGCAGATTTCGCCGATGCGGCTAAAGAGCATTCGAGTTGTCCATCGGGGCGATCCGGTGGTGATTTGGGTGAATTCGGGCCGGGTATGATGGTGCCTGAATTTGATGAAGTGGTGTTCTCTGCTGAGATTGGCGCAGTACAAGGGCCGGTTAAAACGCAATTCGGTTATCATTTGCTGGAAGTTACCAGTCGCAGCTAAGTTTCGGGCTGGATCAATGCTGAACGGGTTTGGATGCAACGCACAAAAAGGGCACCTATCTTAGATGGGTGCCCTTTTTTAATAATTGGGAATGAACTGATCGATTGATCAGTGCAAGTTATGCGGCTTTTTGAATCTTGCCGGAACGCAGGCAGCTGGCGCATACTTTAACTTTACGAGTCTGACCGCCAACAACAGCACGAACCTGCTGCAGGTTAGGTAAGAAACGACGACGAGTCGTATTATGCGCATGACTGACATTATTGCCGGACATAGGACCTTTACCACATACTTCACAACGCTTAGCCATTTTTTGTACCTCCAGTGAAAGGCGGCGCACTTTATGAGAATGCGCTCCGACACACAAGTAAAAAATATACATTGTTATCATGTGGCTGCTCAGTAGCTGTTTGTTGCTTGTTATTTAGTTGCTTAAGGTTTTGATTTCATTGGCCTTTATCAATATTTCTTTTCAATGAGTTCAATAGCATAACCATCGTTGTCTGTAACAAAAGCGATCAATGTTGTGCCATGTTTCATGGAGCCGGGCTCTCGGGAGATCTGGCCGCCATCATTGCGAATGCGTTCACAAATGCTGTAAATATCATCCACACCAATAGCCAGATGGCCAAAGCCGTTGCCGAGATCATAAGTTGGTGTGTCCCAGTTGTGGGTTAATTCAATCACAGCAGTGTCGGATTCATCACCGTAACCGACAAAAGCGAGTGTGAAGCGGCCGCCCGGATAATCTTTTTTGCGCAGCAGGCGCATGCCTAAAATACGGGTGTAAAAGTCGATGGCCTTGTCCAGGTCGCCGACGCGAATCATAGTGTGCAGTAAACGCATAGTATTCTTCCTTTTGTGTAATTTGGTCATTTACTCGGCAGCGGGGAGGACACCTTGTTGCTTGGCGAGTTGCCGGGTCATCATTGTCCATACCGGGCTGAACAATAAAGTCATGGCGATGACGATGACGGTCAGTTCATGCAATTGTGGAGTTAAAATGCCGGCGAAAGCACCAACCGTAGCCAGTAGAAAGGAGAACTCTCCGATCTGACTGAGCAAGCCGCCGGTGATGAGCGCCATGCGCCAGCTTTCTCCAAGTGCACGCATCACAAATACATTCACGCCGGAGTTAAAGAGAAAGACTGCCATGGAGGCACCGAACACCAATAACAAATGCGACATCAAATAATCGACATTCACCATCATGCCGACTGATAAAAAGAAGATCATGACGAAGATCACATAGACCGACTCCAGGTGTTCATGGATCCAGTCGGATTGGTTGCTGGATGCCAGCACCATGCCGGCCAAAAATGCGCCAAGGCCGGGGGATAGCCCCAGCCATGAAGTCAGGGTGGCAGCTCCGAGGCACAATAACAGGCCGAGCAGGACACGCTTTTCAATACTTCCCTTTAGGAAGCCGGGGATATTCAATGCTCCCGTTTTGAGTAAAAAAAGCACCAGTAAAAGTATCGCGACACCGCCACCGACTTGTTTGATCAAATCAATAGTCTGGATTTCCGCATCACCCATGAGACTGAGTACAATCATCATCGGCACAATGGCCATGTCTTGAACCAGCAGTACGCCCACGGCATTTTGACCAAAGGGCTCATCCATTTCACCGGAATCCTGTAGCTCTTTGAGTACCACGGCAGTGCTGGAGAGAGAGATAACAAAACCGAATAAAATACCCAGTGTGTAGGGCATGTCAAATGCCCAGACTAAGGCTGTGCAGGCTGCGACACTGATGGTGATTTGAACGGCTGTACCGATGACTGCAATGCGCCAGCGTTTCATGAGATTGGGGATGGATACTTCCATGCCTACAAAAAAGAGCAGCATCACCACGCCTATTTCACCGATACGGGTGACCGTATCTTGATCAGAGATAACACCCAGCATGGTGGGGCCGAGCATAATACCGGAGACAATATAGGCGACGACAATGGGCAGGTTTAAGCGTACGCTGAGATAAGCGAAAGCCAATGCGACGGATAATACAATGGTGATATTCATCATCATGGGATCTAAATGCATGGTTTACCCTTTGTGGTCTTTTGTGTTGCCAAGTGGCTGTCGTTGATGGTCGCTGAGCAGGTTTTATGCCAGTTGATCATCGATGCATGATAATGATATTTCACGTGTTCGAAAAGTGTTCTAATTTAGTGTGTTGATTCATAGGGTTGGAAAGCATTTTGGACATCGGCTATGATGCACCGCTTTAATTGCATGAATGATTCAGTGGTCGGGAGATAGTGTGTCAAAAAAAATTCAGCGTAATGCGCCTTGCCCTTGTGGCAGTGGTAAAAAATACAAACGATGCTGCATGCTTGATGCACGCGATCAGATGTTGGCGAGTGCCAACCGTCGCGATGGGGTGCTGCAGGCACTTATGTGGGTGAGTCAGCATTATACCGAGCAGACCGATCAATGGGTGAATGATGTCTGGCTGGCTGATATGTCGGACGAGCAGCGCGCGGAAATTGTCAAAGCGGATAGCCGGATTCGTAGTATTCACGATATTAATTTACTCGAACAACTGGTCTCGGAAGGCCAATACAAGGATATGGACGGTGAAGCCCGGCCGTTGCAGTTGATATTGAATGCGGCGGATCTTGAGCTGGATGCGGCGCAGCGCAGTTATCTCGAACAGCTGGCTGAGCAGCCGTTGCGCTTGTATCGGGTGAGGGCTTGTGTGCCGGGTGAAAGCTTTAGCGTGTGTGATGCCTTGCAGGATACTGCTGATGCAACGCTCATTGCTGATGATTATGGCAGCCGTATGTTGGATGTGAATGATGTGGTGGGTTTGCGTTTGATGCAAACGCCATCGGGCTGGGAAACGTCAGGCGCGATTTATCATATTCCGGAGGAATACCGGAGCGAATTGGAGCAGTTGTTGGCTGATGCGGCAGATGAACGTTTTAGTGCGACTCTGATCAGTTTTTGGCTAAAGCTGGTGGCGGATCATGTGTAATAATAGCAAAATCCAGAGGGATGCGATGGCAATGATGCATGCCGATGTGAAAGGTCTGAAATTGCTACATAGCGGTAAAGTGCGTGATATGTATGAAGTCGATGATCAGCATATTCTGATTGTGACTACGGATCGTTTATCAGCCTTTGATGTGATCTTGCCAACGGCCATTCCGGGTAAAGGGCATGTGCTGAATGCGGTATCGGATTTCTGGTTTCAGAAATTATCGCATATCGTGCCCAATCATGTGTCGGATAAAAGCCTGGATGATGTACTCACGGATGCGGCAGAGCGTCAGCGCCTTGGCTCGCATGCGATTGTGGTAAAACGTTTAAAACCCTTGCCGATTGAAGCGATTGTGCGCGGTTACTTGATTGGTTCGGGTTGGAA
This sequence comes from uncultured Zetaproteobacteria bacterium, assembly GCA_964406805.1. Classification (GTDB taxonomy): domain Bacteria; phylum Pseudomonadota; class Zetaproteobacteria; order Mariprofundales; family Mariprofundaceae; genus Mariprofundus. The sequence continues at coordinate 4,685 of CAYOTF010000036.1, forward strand.
GGAATACCAAAAATATGGTTCTGTCTGTGGTATTGCTTTGCCTGAAGGGCTTGTGCTGGCCGATCAATTGCCGGAACCGATCTTCACGCCTTCGACCAAGGCCGATGTGGGTGCTCATGATGAAAATATCAGCTTTGATGCCATGTGCGGTATCATTGATGCGGATTTGGCCAAACAGATCCGCGATGTGAGCTTGGCGTTATACAACGAGGCGGCTGAGTTTGCGTTGCAGAAAGGCATTATTATAGCCGACACCAAATTTGAATTCGGTTTGGATGATCACGGCACACTGACCTTGATTGATGAAGTGTTAACGCCGGATTCGTCGCGTTTCTGGCCGGTGTCGGAATACAAGCCGGGTATCAGTCCGCCAAGCTTCGACAAGCAAATCGTGCGCGATTGGCTTGAGAAACAGGCTTGGGATAAACAAGCGCCAGGGCCAGTGTTGCCTGCGGATATTCAACACAAAACATCTGAAAAGTACCGTGAAGCACTGACACGCTTAACCAGCGCCGACTGATGCTACTCGCGATTGCCGCAGTTGTGGTCGGTGTTGCTTTATTGATATGGGGTGCAGACCGATTCGTGGACGGAGCGTCTTCGGTAGCCAAAAACTTGCGTGTGCCTCCGATGGTGATCGGCTTGACCATTGTCAGTATTGGCACTTCGTTGCCTGAAATGATTGTGGCTGCAATGGCGGCTTTTGATGGTAATCGGGATTTGGGTATTGGCAATGTACTGGGTTCTAATATTGCCAATATTGGCCTGGTGTTGGGTGTTACGGCGCTGATTGTGCCGTTGGCGGTAAAATCAATGACGCTACGGCGCGAAATGCCGGTGTTGTTTTTGGTGACGGCTTTTGCGTTTGCTTTGATGGCCGATGGTGAGTTGAGCTTTAATGATGGCCTAGCGTTGCTTGCCGGTTTATTCATGCTGTTGATCTGGATGACGCGGCTTGGTTTAAAAGACAGGCATGACCCGTTGATTGAAGGTTTTTCCGATTCGATCCCTGATAATATGGATATGCGTGTATCGGTGATGTGGTTTGTTGTCGGTCTTGCGGTGTTGATCGTGAGTTCACGCATGGTGGTTTGGGGCGCGGTGGAAATTGCCCAGTATCTGGGTGTGAGTGATTTGATTATTGGTTTAACGATTGTAGCCATTGGTACCAGTTTGCCGGAATTGGTGGCATCGGTTGCCAGCGCATTGAAAAATGAGGCAGAGCTGGCGATTGGTAATGTTATTGGTTCAAATATGTTTAATTTGTTGGCGGTGTTGGCCATGCCTGCCTTGATTCATCCTGGCGAGTTTGCTTCTGAGGCGTTGATTCGTGATTTCCCTATCATGATCGGCTTTACGGTGGCGTTGTTGCTTGTTTCCTTCGGTCTGCATGGCGGCGTGGTGAAGCGCTTTGAAGGAGGCTTGTTGGTTACGGCCTTTGCTGGTTATTTGTACCTGCTCTTCTTGCAGGCTTGATGGCATGCGTTGTGATAAGGCGCTAGCTTTGCACCACTTTAATGATGGAGAAATGACGAAATGAACTTTGCTGATCGTGATGGTGTGATTTGGTTTGATGGTGAAATGGTGGATTGGCGTGAAGCCAAGGTACATGTGCTGACGCATACACTGCATTATGGCATGGGCGTGTTTGAAGGTGTGCGTGCTTATCATGCCGATGAAGGTACGGCGATTTTTCGTTTGCAGGCGCATACGGATCGCTTGTTTCGTTCGGCGAAGATCATGAATATGGATATGCCATTCAGCAAAGAAGAGTTGAATGCGGCGCAGATTGCAGCGGTTGTTGAAAATAATTTGGATTCGGCTTATTTGCGTCCGATGGTGTTTTATGGCTCAGAAGGTATGGGCTTGCGAGCCGATAATCTGAAGACGCACGTGATTGTGGCCGCTTGGAGCTGGGGCGCTTATCTGGGTCAGGATGCCTTGGAGAAAGGTATTCGTATTCGCACTTCGTCATTTACTCGTCATCACGTTAATATCTCCATGTGCAAGGCCAAAGCCAATGGTAATTATATCAATTCGATGTTGGCGCTCTCCGATGCGCTACGTGATGGTTACGATGAAGCCCTATTGCTCGATGTTGATGGTTTTGTGGCTGAAGGATCCGGTGAAAACTTTTTTATGGTCTCAAACGGTGTGATTTATACGCCGGAATTAACCAGTGCGCTTGATGGCATCACCCGTGCCACGGTGATTCAGTTGGCTGAAGAAGAAGGTTATGACGTGCGTGAAAAGCGTATTACCCGCGATGAAGTGTACACTGCGGATGAAGCCTTTTTTACCGGTACTGCCGCAGAAGTGACTCCGATTCGTGAGCTCGATGGTCGTACGATTGGTTGTGGATCACGGGGGCCTGTGACAGAAGTATTGCAGAAAAAATATTTTGATGCTGTGCATGGTCGTTTAACGCCATCGGGTGAATCACACGCCAACTGGCTCACGTACGTTTAATTAGTTGTCGAAACTGACGACGATAAAATTAACACCCATAGCCATCTCCCTGTCACACCAGTGAAAGCCGATGCTTTATGAGTATAGATTATGAACGGGTAAAGGTATATGTGGTGTCGGTAGATAATTCGTCATTGAAGTGATAATCAGCTAGATCGAATGGTTTGAGATCGCAGGGCTTGGCTATGCGGTTTTCAATGATGTAACGTGCCATCAAGCCGCGTGCCTTTTTGGCATTGAAGCTGATGATGCGATAACTGCCCTGGCGTAGTTCCTTGAATACAGGGGTAATGATGCGGCCTTGAATCGAGTCACGTTTGATGGATGAAAAGTATTCATTGGAGGCGAGGTTGATCAGGATATCATCGCCTTGGGCTGCCAGATCCGCATTGATGCTGTCGGTGATCGTATTTCCCCAGAATTGGTAGAGGTTGTTGCCGTGATCGGTGCTGAGTCGGGTGCCCATTTCCAAGCGGTAGGCTTGCATGAGATCGAGCGGACGCAAGAGGCCGTACAGGCCGGAGAGAATGCGCAGATGATCTTGGGCATAGTTGATGTCGGCAGGTTGTAGTGTGCTTGCATCGAGACCTTGATAGACATCGCCGCTGAAGGCGAACAGGGCTTGTTTGGCATTGTTGGCGGTAAAGGGTGTATGCCAATCCTGATAGCGCTGCATGTTCAAATCGGCTAATTTCATGGATAGTTTCATGAGATCAGCAATGTCAAAGCTGTCTTTCTGACGCATAAGCTCAATCAATTCGGCAGCTTTGTCCAAGTGTGCGGGTAGAGTGTGCTCGGTGAGCGGGGCAGGAGTCGTGTAATCAAGTTTTTTGGCAGGTGAGATGGCAATCAGCATGGCCATATACTATGCTTGCAGGTGATAAGAACAATCGCAAGGGTGGTTTTTGAGTGGAGCTGAGTAAATCGTGTGAAGCCTTGATGCGACGGGCTATTGAATTGGCTAAAAAAGGCATGGGCACAACGCACCCGAATCCGCGTGTGGGTGCGGTGGTGGTTAATCATGGTGAAATTGTTGGCGAGGGTTGGCATGTGCGGCCGGGTGAAGCGCATGCTGAAATAATGGCGTTGCAGCAGGCTGGTGATCAGGCTCGGGGTGGTGCGTTGTATGCAACTCTGGAGCCTTGTGCTGCGCATGGGCGTACGCCGGCTTGTACCACCGCTATTCATCGTGCCGGTATTCGGCATGTGGTGTTTGCTTCCAGTGATCCGAATCCAGCCATGGCCGGTGGCGCAAAAGTATTGCAGGCATTGGGGCTCGATGTGACGGCTGGTGTATTGCGTGATGAAGCCGATGCCTTGAACAAAGCTTTTTTCCACTATCTGCGTACGGGGCGACCTTATGTGATTGCCAAAGCTGCGATTTCACTTGATGGCAAAATGGCCACCCGTACACATCATTCGCAGTGGATTAGTGGCCCTGCTTGTCGCCAGCATGCGCACCGCCTGCGGGCGGAATGTGATGCGATTGTGGTGGGGGCGGGCACCTTATTGCATGATAATCCAGCGCTGACGGTGCGAGATGCTGAAATCGTCGGTGATGTGCCACTGCGGGTAGTGTTATGCTTTGAAACACCGGCTTTTTTCACGCAGTGTAAATTATTGTCGGATGATGCGCCGACACGGTTTTATGTGCGTCGAATGAACGAGCATGCTGCAGCTTGGATAGAGGCTGGTGTGGATGTGCAGCAATCGACCAGTCTATTGTCAATTTTACAATCATTGGCTGCCGATGGTTATTTGCAGCTGTTGCTGGAGGGCGGCGGTGCGTTGCATGCTTCGTTTTTAGAGGCTCAATACAGCGATGAAATGGTACTGTATCAGGCACCGATCATGATTGGTGGTCGCGATGCGGTTAGTCTGTGGGGTGGGCAAGGTTGTGAAACGGTGGCTCAGGCCGTTCGTTTGCATCCGATGGTGCGCGAAACAATGGGTGATGATCAAATGATTCATGGCACCGTGCTTTACCCTGACTGATTAGTGCGGATGCAGGTTGCTAATGATTGACCTGCGGCGTTGGCCTTTGTTTCTACCGTTGTTGGCAGCGGTCATGGGCTTGGCTCTGGCACGCACCGATCTCGTGTCAATTTCAGTTGCTGTGATCGTTCTGATCGTATTTCCTTCTCTGTTGTATGTGTTCAAACAGCGCATGCTCGCCGCGTTGATGCTGCTGGGTGCATTGTGGGGTGGAGCTGATTTGCTGCTCGATGCAAATCGTCTCACAGTTGATGATACATGGCTGGGTATCACGATGACGGTGACTGCAAGGGTTGAGAAGGTGGAGTTGCTGACTTCATCCCAGCGCTATCTGTTGCAACACATTCGGCGTGATGATGGGGTGAGTATACCGGGCAAGGCATTGCTTTACCGCTATCGCGCTTCTGCTAAAGCTACCGCGAAATCGACTATCGGGGCTACCGTCGGAGCTGAGCCGATTCAGGCTGGGCAAGTTATTCGCTTCCAGGTGCGTTGGCGTTTGCCACGTAATTATAAGAATCCGGGTGCCTTTGATTATCGGGCGTGGTGCTTTGATCGACATATCGCCTTGATTGGCAGTATGCGTGGCAAGCCGAAGCTGATGGATGGCTCGGTATCGTGGCTGGAGCAGCAGCGTCAAAAACTGCGCAGGGCGATGACCCGCTTGCCTGCTTCCGATGATGGTGTGTTGCAGGCGTTGTTGTTGGCGGATCGAACTCAGGTCAGCGACCAAGCCAATCGCGTATTTGCAGCGACGGGGGCAGCACATTTGCTGGCTATCTCGGGCATGCATATTGGCATGGTGGCGGCATGGACATTTGCCTTGCTGTGGTTTGCTTTGACGCGGCGAGAAGTATGGATCGTGTATTTGCCGGTGCGCAGCATTGCGTTGAGCGGCGGTTTTTTGGCGGCTGTAGCATACGGATCCATTGCTGGCTGGCCGTTGCCGGCCATGCGTGCAGCGTTAATGCTGGGGGCTGCGGTACTGGCCTGGTGCTGGTCATCGCGCAGCGAGCCGATCAATACCTTGTTGGCAGCGCTGGGGCTGATTTTAGTGGTTGATCCATCGGCTATTGCATCGTTATCGCTGTGGTTGTCGTTTGTGGCGACGGCATCGTTATTGATGTGGGCAGCTCAGCTGCGCCCTGAAGAGAGCCTTGCATGGCATCAACGTTTGTTGTTTGCCGGTCACTCGTTGTTATGGATGTCGCTGTTGGCCGCGTTGGCGACATTGCCATTGATTGTTGCAAACTTTGGACGTATTCCCGTCTACACTTTGCTGGCCAATATCATCATGGTGCCGCTGTATGCTTTTTTCATTATGCCTGCGACATTGTTGGGCGCGATTTGTGCGTTGTTTGCTTTGCACAGTTGGGCTGCTGCGCTGATGTCGATGGCCAGTGCCGGGGTTCATTGGGGTGTGGTGTGGTTGTCACTTCTGGCTGGACTGCCGGCAGGAGAAATGTGGGCGGTGCATCCATCGACCGCATTGGCTTTGTTCTATGCTGTGGGCATGTTGTTGGGTGGTTGTTTGGTGTGGCGCAAGCATAGGTTGAAAGCAGCGGCTCTGGTTAGTCTGGTATTGGCGGTGTATTTGTTTTGTGCCTTGCATGAGCGCGATGTGCGGCAGGCGCAATGGATTGTTTGGGATGTCGGGCAAGGAGCCGCATCCACCTTGCTGTTGCCGCATAAGCAGGTGATCGTGGTCGATGCGCCGGGGCATGCGGGCAGCAGATTTAATGGGGGCACTACGGTGGCGGCAGGTTTGCGTGCCTTGGCTTTGTCGCATGTCGATGTGTTGGTGCTGACGCATGCACAGTCGGATCATCTGGGTGGAGCTTTATCCTTGCTACGTAGTGTGAATACGGTGGGCGAAATTTGGTTGCCGGATGTGCCTGATGCGCATGATGATAAGCGGGTTCGGAGGATTGTATCGTATGCCGCTGAACATAATATTGTTGTGCGTTGGATGGCGATAGGGGATGGCAAGCAGTGGAATGATGTCTCTGGGGGCGGGGTGTTGATGCAGGTGTTATGGCCGCCGCGCGGGCATGACCCAGGCAATGCGAATAACACGTCGTTGGTTTTACGGGTGGATTTTAATGATGATGCGAATGATGATGTGAGCGGTAATGTGGGCATGCTGTGGCCGGGAGATATTGAAATAGAAGCCGAACGGTCTCTGATGCAAGCCGGCTTGAAACCTGTCGATATGATGTTAATGCCGCATCACGGCAGTCGCAGCTCGAGCCATGCGGCATTTATTCAAGGCTTGCAGCCTAAACTGGCAGTAGCTCAGACAGGTGTTGGTAATCGTTATGGTTTTCCGGCCAAGGCTGTGGTGCAGAGTTATCAAGAGCTTGGCGCACGCGTCTATAATACTGCCAGCGGCGCGATCTTGATCACGGTTGGTGATCAGCCAGATGCTGGTGGCGATCTGTTGCAATGGGCTAGAAAAGCTGGAACGCGCCGCGATGTGGCGCAGGCATGGTGGCAATCATTTCGGCATTGAGGATGACTTTTGCCGTGGCCTATTCATAATTGCCGCGCAAGATGATTCGAGCGGAATAGCCGCGATGATTTGAAGTGCGACGGATTACGACTTATTGTGAGTCATGGAGGTTCCAGTGTTAGAGTTTATCCAGCAGGGCGGCGTGGTGATGTATGTGTTATTGGGTGCGTCGGTGCTCTCGCTTACCATTACCTTTGAGCGTGCCTGGAGCTTGCGTCGTTCGGTGGTGATTCCCTTGGCTGAGGTGAAACAAATTGAACAGGCCGTGCGTGAAGGCGATGTGAAAAAAGCTATGCTGGCATGCCAGAATAATAATACGGCGATGAGTCGTGTGTTGTGGGTGGCCTTATCCAATCGTGGCGTGCGTCGTTCGGTGATGAAAGAAATTCTGGAGGAAACCGGACGGCAGGAAGTGGCGCACATGGATCGTTTTATCGGTGTGCTGGGTTTGATTGCGGCAATTGCGCCATTGTTGGGTTTACTCGGTACGGTGATCGGCATGATTGAGGTGTTCCAGCAGATTTCATTGGTTGGGGTGGGCAAGGCGGATGTACTGGCTGGTGGTATTTCCAAAGCCTTGAATACGACCGCATTTGGCTTGTCGGTGGCGATTCCGTCGATGGTGGCTTATCGCTATTATGAATCGCGGGTGGATAGTTTTGTATTGGAAATTGAGCAGCACGCCATGCGTTTTGTCGAATTGCTTAAAGGGGAGCGTGCGTGAATCTGCAGCGTAAAAAGCGAGTTGATTATCTGGTGGATATTACGCCGTTGGTTGATGTTGTTTTTTTAATGCTGATTTTTTTCATGGTCTCGACGACATTTAATGTCAGTTCCAGCCTCAAATTGGACTTGCCATCGAGCAAGGCCACTGTTCAACAGAAGGACATGAAACAGGTGACCATTAGTATCAATGCCAAGGGGCAGCTGTATGTGCAGGATGAACTGGTGGATGATGCGGATTTGCGCAAGCGCATTTTGAATATTTCGAAAGGTGATCCAAACATGCGAACGGTGTTGCGAGCCGATGCGGATACACGCCATAAGCGGGTGGTGTTTGTGCTCGATACCTTGCGCGGCTTGCGCATGAGTAAGATTGGCATTGCTACTGTGGCACCTGCCGAAGAGGTTCGCTGATGCGTATTGTACAAAAGTTTGGAGGTACGTCGGTGGCTTCCATCGAGCGTATTCGAAAAACAGCGGATATTATTCAAGCTGAACTGCAGCGCGGGGCACAAGTCGCGGTTGTGGTGTCTGCGATGAGTGGCGAAACCAATCGTTTGACGGCGATGGCGCAGGAGTTGAGCGAGCAGCCTGCAGTGCGCGAGTTTGACGCGCTGGTGGCGACAGGTGAGCAAGTCAGCGCGGCATTGCTGGCGATTGAATTGCAACAGCGCGGCATTGCAGCGTATTCGTATAATGGCGGCCAGGCTGGTTTCGTGACCGATGGTGATCATGTGCGGGCGCGCATCAAGAGTGTGGAAAGTGGCCATTTACTGGTTCATATGAAAGCAGGGGAAGTGCCTGTGGTGACGGGCTTTCAGGGTGTGGATGAACAGGGTAATGTGACGACTTTGGGGCGTGGTGGATCCGATACTTCGGCAGTGGCGTTGGCGATTGCTTTGCAGGCGGATGTGTGTGATATTTATACTGATGTGGATGGTATTTATACAACCGATCCACGCATGGTGCCGAAGGCACGTAAAATAGAGCGTATCAGTTATGAAGAAATGTTGGAGTTTGCATCACTCGGAGCCAAGGTGTTGCAGACGCGCTCGGTAGAGTTGGCGATGCGTTTTGAAATGCCGTTGCATTTGCGCTCCAGCTTTGAATTGGTGCAGGGTACGATGGTTGTCGGAGAGGATGAAACTATGGAGAGAGCAGCGATTTCTGGAGTGGCCTTTAATCGCGATGAGGCCAAGATTACGATTATGGAGATTCCGGATCAGCCCGGTATTGCGGCCAATGTATTTGGTCCGGTGGCTGAAGCGGGCATCAATGTCGATGTGATTGTACAGAATGTGTCGGAGCAGGGTTTTACCGATATTACCTTTACCGTGCCGCGCAGTGATTATCAGCCGACCATGAAAATTATGCGCATGCTGTGCAAACAGATGCAGGCGCGTGATGTTAAAGGCGATGATACGGTAGCAAAAGTCTCGGTGATTGGTGTGGGTATGCGCTCGCATGCCGGTGTGGCCAAAGCTATGTTTGATGTATTGGCGGCAGAAGGCGTGAATATTCAGATGATTACTACCAGTGAAATCAAAATCACCGTGGTGGTGGAAGAGAAGTATATCGAACTGGCTGTGCGTTCGTTGCACACCGCCTTCGGCCTCGATCAGAAAGAAAGTTAGAGAGTCCCCCATGGTTGGGCTTTTGTTCGCAGCATTGTGTTGGGGCGTGTGGTATTCGTCGCCGCAGACTGTTGCGCTGTTGGTCTTTGATCACGAAGCCATTGTCGCCGGTGAATGGTGGCGCTTGTGGAGTGCGCATCTGACACACTCTAGTTATTCACAATTGATGTTAAACAGTGCTTTGATTGCCCTGATGGGTTTGATGCTGGTGCGTTTTTGCAAGGCGTGGCAATTGCTTTTAAGTTTACTGATAGCCATGCCGATCATGACAGGCTTGTTGTTGCTGTTGATGCCGGAGCTGAGCGATTATCGCGGCGCTGTTGGTGTGACTGCGATGATGGTCATGATGGCGGTATGGTTTCTGATTCTTGAAAGCAAACGTTTTTCGTTGGGCTATTGGCTTGGTGTGATGTTGCTGCTGTTGTTTGTAGCCAAGGTGGGGTTGGAGACTTGGATGATGTTGTCGCATGCAAGCAATCATGGTGGCGGATTGCATGTGATCTGGCTGGTGCAGGGGCTTGGTATTTTGCTTGGTTTGGCTTTTTTTAATGCATTGCATCAATCGTATTCAACGCGAGTTGGAAAACATGCACATTACCGAGGTGCTTCTGTGTCTTCGAGCCCACCATCTCGGACGGCTCGTTAGCATGCCTGTTTCTGGTTGGGTGGTGATCGCGTAATGTCAAAAATTGCTGTCGCTTTGTTGCATTATCCCATTCTAAATCGTCGTGGTGAAACGAGTACGACTGCAATCACTGCGATGGATGTGCATGATTTTTCTCGCACGTGTGCTTTTTATGATGTGGCTCCGGTCTATTTTGTGCATCCGGCACCGGCTATGCATGCGTTGATTGATGATATGACGGATTATTATTTAAACGGGGCGGGTAGTGATAAAAACCCAGATCGCAAGAGCGTGTTGCAGTCGGTTCGCTGCGTTCATTCATTGCAGGATGTGCTGGATGAATATGACTATCGCTTGTGGTACACCTCCGCTGATGCGCCGGAGGATATTGCAGTTGAGCCGTGCAAGCTGTTGGAAATAGAAGGGAATCATCTGATTGTGTTTGGTACTGGCTGGGGTTTGGATGTACAGAATCTGCCGTCTGAAAATGGATGGTTGTCACCTATCGAAGGTGTAGGCAGAGTGCGCCACCTTTCTGTCAGGGGTGCTTTAGCGATTTATCTGGATCGCTTGCGGCGCTAAGTTAAAAACTGACACAAGTTTCGGAGGCTTAACAATGCGTGCACTGGATGATGTAACCAAAGATCAACTGCGTGACGATATTCCATCATTCCGCGAGGGCGATACTGTTCGTGTGAATGTTCGTATTATCGATTTTAAAGATACCAAAAACGGTGTTGTGAAGACTGAACGTTTGCAGGCTTATGAAGGCGTGGTGATCGCGCGTCATAATAATGGCATTTCAAGCAGCTTCACGGTGCGTAAGATTTCCAGCAATGTTGGTGTTGAGCGTGTGTTCCCGCTGCATTCGCCTATGTTGGAAAGCATTACTGTTATTCGTCATGGTCGTGTGCGTCGTGCCAAACTTTATTATCTGCGTGAGTTGCGCGGTAAAGCAGCACGTATTCGTGAGCGTCGCTTCTAAATATAGCGAGTTGTTGATTGAATTAAGAGAAGGGAGCCATTGGCTCCCTTCTTTTTTGATGTGAAACGTTATTGGTTCGCGGGGTTGCTGTGGGTTCTTTAAGTGGCGCTGATGATAAATAGCTTGCGTCTTTGATATTTGATTGTAAGTTTTATGATAATATTTTAATGCTTGGTTAATATTCGCTTGAGTTGTAAAACAAAACAAGTCAGGGTAGCGACCAGAATTTATTTAGGGATATTCCTAATGCTGGGAGGCTAATATGTTAGGTGAATTTATTGAACATTCGATTAACTTTACGAATGCTGATGTGTTTAAAATGTACGGTGTTATTCTTGTCGTATCGCTGGTGATTTGTGTGACAATGTTCAGAGCGTCACTGAAAGACGATTAATTTTTTATTATATATTAAAGGGAGGATTGGAATGAAGCGTTTTATGATGCTAATGGGTGCTGTGGCGCTCTTAACAATGGGTTGGACGGCCTCGACTGCACTGGCTACAGGTGTTCAGGATACGATGAAAGAAGGTGTGGGTGATCCACTAAAAGGACGTATTATTTTTGACAATGGCGTAGGGGACGATGTGCCTGCCTGTGCTGGCTGTCATGGTTCTGCTGGTATGGGATCTGATGAAATGAGCACGCCTCGCTTGGCGTATCAGGTACAGAAGTATATTTGGAAGCAGTTGGAAGATTTTGCTTCGGATAAACGTATGGATAATACAATGTATCAAATGAATGATATTGCCAAAGCTCTGTCTGAAGAGCAGCGCCGTGATGTGGCTGCTTATGTGCATACGTTGAAGACCCCAAGCCTGGGTTCGGATTTGGATGCGATGCGCAAGGACGGCGAAGATATTGGAGTCGTTTATAAAGGTAAAATCATTGTTAAATTCGGTGTGCCTGAACGTAACATCCCTGCTTGCCAAAGCTGTCATGCGTTTAATGGTCGCTCGGCAGGTAATATGTATCCTGTAATTGGTGGTCAAAATTACAATTATTTGAAGCATGAATTGGAAGCGTTCCGTTTGGGTGCGACGACAGCCTCATCTGAGGATGATGCTGCTCGTGATAATGATCCAATGGCGCAGATGCGACATGTTGCAGTGCTTTTGACAGATGAAGATATCGCCAATGTGGCAGCGTTCTTGACCGTTTCTCGACCATCAACGTCAGGGAACCCTTCAGCACCACGTCATTGATCGATTTAAGTAAGTAGTGTTTAAAAAAACGAGAGGCTTTGCCTCTCGTTTTTTTTGTGCCGATGTGCAGTTGAGGCTGTGCACTGCTGATGGTTTGAGTGCCAGTGTGTTGGCGGCGTTGACCTCTGTGTGCTAACGAGGCTGGGTTGTTTAAGGCTTCTTATGCAGCTGGAACGGCTCTTCTTCAGGGAATCTCGCGGTGATTGTGTTGTCCGTGATGTTGCTGGTGTCGATCAATACCGGCCCGCTCCAGAATCCGCCGAGTGCAATGCCGAGCGTGTTGTCTTTGACTGCTTCGTAGGGTGAAAGGAGTTTGATTGGCGGGTTGTGTTGCGGCATGTTAATTCTTACTGTTTCATCGCTGTAAAAACGAATACTGCTGTCATCGTTATCGGCGACCCATGTGCCGGAAAGCTGCATAATGGTGCTTTGACTGAGGGGCTCGACATCGTTGGCTTGCAAACATGATGAAATAAGTGCGGCAGATAGCAGTGGCAGGATGAGTTTTTTCATTGATTTCTCCGGGCTTTGATTTGATAGCCGACAATGGCAAGTGAGTCGCTGTCCAAGTGTCGAACGATGGTGATGGTTTCTGTGCTAAAGCCATGTTCATGGCGGAGCGTGACAGTGTAAATATAAAAGTCGCCGCTGAATCGAGGGTCTTTACTCTTGGATGAAATAGCAAAACTTTGTATTTTCCCTAGCTTCTGTTGTGTTGCTTCAATGCCGTTTTGCCAGTTGCTGCGTGATTGTGCCTTGAAAAAATTACTGTCAAAGAGATCGGCAGCTTGATCCCAGTGTTGCTGCATTAATGCGACGTGAAATTTTTTGATTATTTGATCTGCTTGAGGCTGCTTATCCGTTTGAATGACGCAGCTGGATAGGAGAGCGAATAGGATGGCTGTGATGCCGAGGCGAAGTTGCATGTGTGACTCCTTGTTGCAAAGCGTGATTGATGCCGGATAATGCCGTTCTTATGAAAGAAGACAACAAACATCCTCTAAAAACTGGTGAAAAACTATTATTTATCGTGGCTGGTATTTTCATACTGTTTGCCGTGATTGCCTTTGGTATCATGCAATACGTGATGGCGACTAGCGATAAGCCTATTTTTGAACAAAAAACACACTATGATCTCTCGGCGGAGGGGCAGCAGGGTTCGTTGATTTTTCGCGTCAGCACGTGCACTGAATGTCATCGTGCTATGCGTGGTGGTACAAATATGGGTAACGATCTCGACGGTATTGGAAGTAAACGTGGTTTGGAGTGGATTGAAAGTTTTTTACGTGATCCGGAAGCAACTTATGGTCACGTTACAATGGATCATGGTCCGAAGCCAAAGCAGGCGTTTTTTGTAGCTGAGATGTCGGAGAAGAAGCGCCATTTGATTGCGGTGTTTTTGTCGGAGCTGATTTCTGAGCAAGGCTCTGCCTCTTCACCCGTTCCACCCAAAGGTGAGTCACCATTTATTGATTCGATGGTGAAGACATGGGCACCGAAAGAATGGAAAGAAAAATATACAGACATTCGTGATGAACCAAATACACAATCAGAGGTGAAATAATGCAACGCCAGCCGTGGGAAGACCCAGAATACGTTAAGTACACACTATGGTTCGTGTTTGCCTGTATTATATATAGTATAATTGGTTTTACTTGGGGAGCCTTGATGGGCGGGATTCATGAATTCCGACATTTTGTGGATCACCGCATGCACGGTAATTTAATCGTGCGCGCCCACACGCATATTAATTTATTGGGCTGGGTGGAAATGGCGATCTTTGCAGCAGTTTATTATATTGTGCCGCGTTTGGTTCAGCGCCCGATTTATAGTTTGAAGTTGGTTAAATGGCATTTTTGGGTGCATAACTTTGGCCTGATTGGCATGGTGGTGTTTTTTACTG